>JAFDHF010000007.1 GCA_019308905.1 Deltaproteobacteria bacterium | reverse complement strand
TCTCCGACGGGTACGTGCTTTTTGATGAGGCCGACATTTTCAAGAAGGTCGAAGGCCCTGTGGTTGTTGAGGATCTCAGCGAGGTCGAACCTTCACGGCGAAAAACAGTGTTCGCCCTGTCAGGCCCGGAGGCTTTGGAAGGGCTGAGGTCTCTCCTGCCCGAGGCCGAACCCCTTGGACCCCGGGATTGCTGGGAGGGGAAAATCCTGGGAGTCGAACTCTTGGTCTCCTGCTCGGCAGAGGATCCCTATTCGGTCCTCATCTTTGTTCCCATGAACAGGGCCACTGCTGTCTGGCGCCGTCTCCTCGACAGGGCAGGAGAGCTCCCGGTCGCGCCCGGAGGACCTGGCCTCAGGGAACGCTTGAGGGCTGAAAAAAACCTGCCCCGGTACGCAGAAGGTGACCGAGAGAGGGACAGCGTCGCCCTGTTCCGGCGGAGGATGGGAGACCTGTTTCACCTCTCAAAACCCTACTTTGTGGGGCAGAGACATCTTGAGACCTTCAGGGGGGAGGCAAAAAAGGAGGAATTCCGGTACGAGGAAGAGGAAGGTCCGCTCAAGAGGAGCTGTCTCTACGAGGAACACCTCAAGCTCACCAGGCAGATGGTTCCCTTCGGAGGATGGGAAATGCCGGTCTGGTACACCTCTATAGCCGACGAACACCAGGCGGTCAGACAGAGTGCCGGACTCTTCGATACCTCCCACATGGGTGTGTTCGAGATATCCGGCGAGATGGCCACCCCCTTCCTCGATATGGTCATTACCAACTATGTCCGCTGGATAGGAGACGGAGAGTGCCAGTACGCCTATCTCCTCGATCCTGACGGCCGGGTGATCGATGACATCATGATATACCGGCACAACGAGAATCGCTTCATGATGGTCGTCAACGCCGCCAACGCGGAAAAGGACATGGCCTGGCTGAAGGCCGTGCAGTCGGGAGAGTATCTCATCGATCGCAATCACCCTGACATAGAGGCGCCGCGGCCGGTCATCATAAGGGACCTGAAAGATCCGTCTTCAGGCAGGGACCAGCGCGTCGATATCGCCCTCCAGGGTCCCAACTCCCTCCGGATCCTCCAGAGCCTGATCCGCCGGGCCAAGGAGAGACAGCGACTGGCCAGGTTGCGGAAGATGGCGTTCACGGAGATTGAGATCGAGGGCTTGAACCTCCTCGTTGCTCGTACGGGATATACGGGAGAGAGAATCGGATTCGAGCTCTTCGTCCATCCGGGCCAGGCTCCGGAGCTCTGGAACATCCTTCTCAGTGAGGGGAGAGCCTTCGGCATCAAACCCGCCGGTCTCGGAGCCAGGGATTCCACGAGGACCGAAGCCGGGCTTCCCCTGTACGGACACGAGCTTGCGGGCCCCCTCGACATCACCCCCATGGAGGCGGGGTTTGCCCCCTACGTGAAGTACCACAAGCCCTATTTCATCGGGCGGGAGCCACTCCTGGAAAGGGACAGAACCACGACGAGGGAGATTGTCCGTTTCCATGTCCTTCAAAAAGGGGTGAGAATGATCAAGAACGGCGGCATGGTGGTCAATCGCCGGACTCAGAGGCCGATCGGCACGGTGACGAGCTCTGTGCTCGACACTTCGGGTTTCCAAATCGGCATGGCCCTTGTGGAGAGGCAGAGTGCCAGAGAGGGAACCCGCATCGCCGTCTTCACGGAACCAGGGGCCCTGACAAATAGGGGTGCAAGGGGCGGCGGCCGACCGGGAGACCGGATTCCCCTCCACGAGGAGGCGGTGGTGATCAGCCGATTCCCGGCGGAGAGACTCCATCTTGAGGAGTTCCGGGAAGTCCTCGAAAGATAGAGCGCCCGCACCCGGAGAATCTGGGAAAAGTGGAGACCTTTCGTCCTCGCTATTGACAAAGCAGGCAAAAGCTGGTATGCTCAAAATTGTAAGTGCAAGGAGTCCTGGTTCGGTAAAGAAAGACCGCACAGCTCTTGAGGCTTATGCGGTCTTTTTTTTGACAGGGCGTATACTTTGGACGATGTCGGTCCGAGAAGGAAAGGAGGTGAAAGGGTATGCCTAAAGGTCGAGTGAAATGGTTTAACGAGAAAAAGGGGTTTGGATTCATTTCCCAGGAAGACGGCGATGATCTGTTCGTACATTTCTCATCCATTCAGCAGGACGGATACAAGGTTCTTTATGAAGGGGACGAGGTGAGGTTCAACATCGCAGAGGGCAGGAAAGGTCCACAGGCAATCGATGTGGTGAAACACTCCTAATACCCGAACGGGCAATCGGACCCCGGGGCAAAGGGAGTCCCGGGGTCTTTTTCCTGCAGTCGTCCTGAGGAGATGCCGTCCCACATGGGGCGGCATCTCCTCCCTCGGGCCCGTCTTCTACCCCTGCTTTTCCAGCCAGGCCTCCGCAAAATATGAGCTCCTCACGAAAGGACCTGACGCCACAAAGAGAAAGCCCATCTCTTTTGCCACCTCCCCGAACCACTCGAATCTCTCAGGAGGGACGTACTCCCGAACAGGAAGATGCGCCCTTGAAGGGGAGAGGTACTGGCCCAGGGTGAGCATATCGCACCCGGCCCTTCTCAAGTCCTTCATTACATGGAGGATCTCTTCCTCTTCCTCGCCCAACCCCAGCATCAACCCCGACTTGGTGCGAATCCCCTTCCCTGTCTCCTTGACCTTCTCCAGCAGGCCGAGAGACCTCCGGTAGTCCGCACCAGGCCTCACTTCGGGGTAGAGGCGGGGGACCGTCTCGAGGTTGTGGTTGATCACTTCAGGCCCTGCCTCGACAACCCGGTCGATGGCATCCAGAAAATCCGGGACAAGGACCTCTACTCTGACCCCCATGTCAAGCCCTTTGATGGCTCGAATGGTTCTGGCGAACTGCTCGGCTCCTCCGTCCTCAAGATCGTCTCGGGTAACCGACGTGACCACGGCGTAGCGGAGCCCAAGATGCATGACGGCCCGGGCAACTCGAAGGGGCTCATCTCGGTCCAGCGGCTCGGGCCGGCCGTGGGCGACGTTGCAGAACCGGCAGTTTCGCGTACACCTGTCGCCCAGGATAAGGAAGGTGGCAGTACCCCTGGCAAAGCACTCGCTCTGGTTGGGGCAGAGGGCGCTTTCGCAGATGGTATGGAGGCCGAATCTTCCGGTGACGGCCTCCATGGCCCTGATACTTGAAAAATCTACCTTCTTCCTGAGCCATGGCGGCTTTCTCGAGACCATGCCACATATTAACAGATATACGGTCGATCCTGCAATGACGAGACGAGCACGAGTTCGGCGGTTTCGGGGCCCCCCTTGTTCCAGAGCGATATTGCCGGAGCAGCGGCACGCCTTGAGGATGAGCGGACGCCGTCCCGAGAGGGCCGCCACGTGGGCTCGGGAACGAAGGAACGAGAGGTTTCACCTCGAGAGTCGACAAAGATCCTCAGAAATCGAGACGCCCCGAGACATCTCCTTCGAAAACAGGGGAACTCCTCGGGGAGGAGGGAACGGCCGCCTCCCGGAGAGAACACGGTCTCAAGTAGCTCCCCCTCAGGCCGTAATCTCACCGAGGCCTTCATAGATATTGACGACCTTTGACAAATGAGTATAGAAAAAGATCTCCTTGGTCTTTTCATTCAGGTTGACAAGGGAGAGCTTCTTCTTCTTTCGGTGGAGGGTGATGTAGCATGCTATGATGGCACCCAGTCCCGAAGAATCGACCCTGTCCACAGACTCGAAGTTCAGAACGATCTCGTCCCCATCCCCCTGGGCCGCTTCCCCCACCAACCTCTTCAGTCCTTCCACAGTGGACACGGTCAGGGCCCCGCGCAGATCGAGAATCCTTACGCTACTGTTCCCCTTCGGCTGTAGTCTCATCTCTACCTCCATCTCTCTCGACGTACTTCACGAGATGAACCTCGTTCCCCCTCTCGTTGAACTCGACACGGTCGAGGTAGATCCGCGCGAGAAAGAGGCCCCTGCCGCACGGGCTCAACAGGTTCTCCCGTGGATCCGGACAGGGAGGGTTTCTCCAATCAAACCCCCCGCCCTCATCTCTGACCGTGTAGTGCAGCTCTCCTGGTTCAGTGCGACAGTCGATCGTCACCTGGCGCCTGGAATAGAACGGATCGGATAGGCGCTGCCTGAGCAGTTCCACGTAGGTGTTGTTCTCGAGGGCCAGGCGCTTCTCCTTGAAGGAGATCCCAAGACTCCCATGCTCGATGGCGTTGACGATGATCTCGTGGAGGCCCAGCCCCACTTCCCGCGCTTTCCCCTCTCCACATATCAGCTCGGCATGCATCTGAAGCCGGCCCACCACGATCCTCACCTCGTCGATCCAAGGCCCCATGACGATCCGTCCCCCCTCCCTGCCGAGGATCTCCAAGTCGGTCCGCCGGCGCCGGAGGAAAGGCTTTTTTTCGATCTCTTCTGTCTCTGCCACAGCAACCGACTCTCCACTGCTACCCGCGGCCCATAAGGGCAAGAAAAATCTCCGACTGCCTGACCTCCTCTTCCAGGACCTTCGAGATGTGGTCTACATCCTCCTGGGCCAGGCTCAAACGGCTCCACAAATCGGGTGTGACCTCGGGGGCCAGGGTGTCGCCGTTCCAGCCGAGCCCCTGATTGCGGCAGATGGTGTCGGCGAGCCGGACTATGTCCACAACCGGATCCTGGGAGAGGGAGAATCCCTTCCGTTCGTCGACTGGTTCGTGATGGTGCCTTATGGAGACCACCAGGGGGAGAGGGAGTTTCCACTTCCTTGCAAGCCACTCGCCGATGACGGCGTGATCGATGCCGAGGCAGTTCCTCTCCGCCTCCAAGAAGGAGACCTTGCCCTGCTCCGTCTCTTCGAGAATGCTGATGAGCTCCTCATGGAGGAACTGATCCAGCACGAGCTTGCCTACGTCATGGAGGAGCCCCCCCGAGAAGCAGTTCTCGGGCCTGGGATAGCCGGCCTTTCTCGCAATCATCCTGCCGCAGATGGCACATCCGATACTATGGCGCCAGAGCCCTTCCCTGTCGAATTTGCCCACTTCATTGTCGTTGAAAATATTGATCACCGATATGCTCAGGGCTAGTTGAGATGTGGCCCTGAAACCCAGGAGAGGAACGGCCTGGGAGATCTTCGTTATCTCCCTCGGCAGTCCGTAGTAGGCCGAGTTGACCAGGCTGAGCACCTTGGCGGCCAGGCTCTGATCCCCCTCGATGACCCTTGCCGCATCGTCCGCACCCGAAAGAGGGTCGTCCATGACGTCCCTCAACCTCTGAGCCACCAGAGGAAGGGTGGGCAGATCCTTGATTCCGTTGATGATGGTCTTGATTTTCTCCTGATCCATTCTTCCTCTCCTACGAGGTCCTATGCTTCCACGGAGACCAGAACCATGCAGAGATCGTCCTCGAAGCGATCCTTCCCGGTGAACCGGGAGAGCCGTCGGTAGATCTCCTCCATCAGACCGCTGCAAGAAAGGCCGTTCCCCTCGGCGAGAATATCCTGGAGATACCTAGTTTCAAAACAACTCCCTTCGGGATTGCGTGCCTCGATCACACCGTCCGTATAGAGGAGGAGCCTGTCCCCTTTCTCCAAAAAGGTCTCCCGGTTTTCAAACTCGGCTTCTTCGAACATTCCGATGAAAAACCCGTCTGTGTCGAGAAACTCGTGACTCTGGCTCCTCTTCCGATAAAGAATGGGATAGGGGTGGCCGGCCTTCGAATAGGTTACTCGCCCCTTGTTGGTATCCAGAACCAGGTAGACTCCTGTGATATACTCGCCTGTTGTGATAAGCCGGCAGAATTCTCTGTTCAGCTCTGCCAGGACTTGGTTCGGTGACTGTATCTCCTGGGCGTACATCTCAAAGTATATCTTGAACATGGTGGTCAGGAGGGCCGCTGCCGGGCCGTGACCCGAGACGTCGGCAATAACCACCCCGAGCCGGCCCTCTCCAACTTCCAAAATATCGAAAAAATCGCCGCCAATCCGGTTGGATGGAACGTATTTTGTGGCAAAGCGGAATCCCTTTCTCTGGGGGTGTCGCCTGGGCAGAAGGCTCCTCTGCAGTTTTGCAGCCATGTCGAGCTCGGCCACGATCTTCTGGTGCTGTTCCTCTATGATCCTCTTCGCCTCATCCGCCTCGGCCACGGCCCTGGCCAGCCTGCCGGCCTGCTGCTGGATCTGGTCCTTCTCTCTGCGCAGTTCCAGGTAGTACTGCTCGAGGAGACGGTTCTTCTCGCGGAGTTCACCCTCCAGTTTCTTCCTGTCCGTGATATCCTTGACCGTCTTCTCGTAGTATACGATCCGCCCCGTGCCGTCTTTTCTCGCATGGGCGGTTATCCAAACATCGATCTCCTGCCTGTTCTTTTTGACAAGCCGCGTCTCAAAATCCTTGACCGATCCCCTCTCTCTCAGAAGGGCTGCAAGCCGGGATCGGTCCTCGGGGTTCGCGTAGTGGCGGACCATTGGGAACTCCGTAATCTCGGCCTTATCGGAATAACCCAGGCCCTCGATTCCCATGGGGTTGACCTCCAGGAGATCTCCCGAAGGCGTGGTCAAGAAGACCATGTCCTGAAGTCCCTGGAACAGCTTCCTGTAGCACTCATCGCCGACGGCAAAGCCGCCTCTTTCTCTGGAAAACGACATGGAGAAGTCCCCGGAGTCTATCATTCTCTCCTTGCTAACTCATTATCGAAAGAATCGCTGGAAATCTTGAGAGATTGGACCGCACCATCGGCCCCGGGTGACCCAGGCGTGGATCTCCGGCCTGACCCGCCCCTTCCACCCGGACTGCGATCGATCCGACGGGCTCGCCTTCGAGGCATGCCGACTTGACAGTAAGACCCATTCCACCTATAATTCCCGGTCGATGGACGTTGATTTTTCTTGCTTCACAAACCTTCTTATCGATCTGTATTCCGAGCCCTTGTCCCCCTACACAGCCCGCGTGTCTCTCAGATTTGAACGGCGGAGGGCTCTTGTCTGTAAAGGTCACTGGAGCGGAGAGGGATACCCCCCAAGGAGTCGGCGTGGCACTTGAACTACTAATCGGTTTCGGGGCCGTGGCAGTGGCTTTTTCGGCCTTCCTGCTTCTCGCCCTCCTGTCCGTGAGAAGGGTGAACCGTATCAAGAAGAAGGAACTGAAAACACTTCGCGAAATAAAAAAGGGGTTGACCGGCGATGGATGAGACTTCGGACCAGACCTCCCATCCTGTCAAGACCGAGCTTTCCCGCGAACTCTCCCTTTTCCACATCACCATGATGGGCGTCGGTATGATGATCGGATGGGGGATTTTCGTCGGGACCGGGATAGCCATCGGTGAGGCCGGACCAGGGGGGGTACTGGTGACTTTCGCCCTCAACGGACTGATCGCCCTGATCACGGCTCTCTCCTATGCAGAGCTTTCCTCCGCCATCCCCAGGGCCGGGGGGGCATATAACTACGCGAGGATCTCCTACGGCAAGGGGGTCAGCTTCTTGGCGGGGTGGATCGAATGGTTCGCCTCTTCCGTGGCCGGCGGCATCTATTCGGTTGCCTTTGCAACTTACACCGTCCATTTTCTGCAGGGGATGGGAATCCTGGGGGAGGTGCCGATCCCCCTCTCTCTTCTCACAAAGATGGTCGCCGTGGCCGTTGCACTCACTTTCGTCTACATCAACTATCGGGGGGCCTCCGAGACAGGGCTTGCGGGGAGTATCATGACCCTGGGCCAGACCCTCACCATGGGCTTTATCGGCCTTGCGGGATTCTGGATTGTCTATCAAGACCCCTCGCGGTTGAACAACTTCCACCCGTTTCTACCCAATGGCTGGGGTAAGGTCCTGGTGATGATGGGGTTCACTTACGTGGCCTTCGAGGGGTTCGAGGTGATCGTCCAGACCGGCGACGAAGCCATCGATCCCAGGCAGAATCTTCCCAAGGCTATCCTCTTTTCTCTCCTCATTGTCGTTTCCACGTACCTCGCGGTCTCTTTTGCCACGGTGGTGGCGGTAAGGGGCGTGGGGGTGGAAGCATGGCAATGGATAGGCAGGTACGGACCGACCGGCTTCGGCGAAGCCATTGCGAGGCTCCTTCCCTATGGAGGGATCCTGGTCATCGTCGCCGTTGTGTTTTCAAGCACCTCTGCTCTCAACGCAACGATCTACTCCGCCACGAGGGTCTCCTACGCCCTGGGGAGGGACAGAATGCTGCCGGCGGTCTTTTCCCGGATTCATCCAAAAAGGAAGATCCCCAACATCGCCCTCTTGGCCACCGCCGTCCTGGTCATCGGCATCGTAGTCGCTCTGCCTGCCGAAGACGTGGCAGCCAGTGCCGACATCATGTTCCTCCTCCTCTTCTTTCTGGTAAACATAGCGGTCATCAAGATAAGGAACGAGTACGGCGACGAACTCACCTACGGGTTCGTCATGCCCCTCTTCCCAGTCCTTCCCATGTTCGCCATTGCCATGCAGATATTTCTGGCGGTCTGGCTCATCCACATGAGTGTGGTTGCATGGGTCGTTTCCGGTGTATGGCTCACAGCATCCTTCCTGATCTTCAATCTCTACTCCAAGACACGGTGTGAGGACACCGTCTTCAGAATCGTAGTGCTGGAGGAGGAAAAGGCCGAGGCCAGGCGGCCTTACAGGATCGTGCTGCCCATAGCCAACCCGGAAAACGCCATTCAGCTTGTCACCTATGCGGTGAAAATCGCCCGGTATCACTACGGCGAAATCAGCCTTCTACACATGGTGCCTATCCCGGAGCAGACACCCCTTTCGGATGCTGAGAGATACCTCGATGTGGGACACGAGGCCTTTGTCGAAGCCTCTCTTTACGTGCCGCCGGATGTCCCCGTGAGCACGTCCATTCAATACTGCAGAAGCATCCCCAGGGGGATTGTGAACGCCATACACGAACAAAAATCCGACTTGATCATACTCGGCTGGCGGGGCAGGTCCCTTCTCCAGGATTATGTTCTCGGCAGTACCATCGACCCGATCCTCGAAAAGGCCCCCTGTGACTCCATCGTTATTCGACTCGGACGGTACCGCCCGGTGAGCCGCATTCTGGTGCCCGTTGCAGGAGGCTATCACGGCCACATGGCCCTCAGGGTAGCCAACATGTTCCTCGAACATCCGGATTCGAGGATTACGGCTTTTCATGTACTGAGACCGGGCAATCCGAAGCAGAAGATAGAGAAGACAATCGAGGCCATGATCGCCTCGGAGAAGCTTCCGAGAGGAAGAATAGACGTTAAGATCGTCGAATCCGAAAGCGTACTGGCCACTATCTCCCAGGAGGCCGCCCGCCATGAGCTCGTTGTAATCGGGGCCAGTCCGTACCGCTTCTTCAAGCAGATGGTTTTCGGCAACCTGGTGGAAGAGGTGGCCAAGAACTGCGAAACTCCCATAATGATGGTCAAGAGCAAGCGGAGGTGGATAGCCCCGGTAAAGGTCCTGAACGGCATCTCTAAGAAGAGGACCTGACCCGCCCCTCGAGTTGCCTCTTTTCCAGGGGCGGCGGGTCTGCAGCCTCACTTACCGATCGAAGTAGATGCTTTTGCCCGTGGCCGACAGGGGGATACCCATCACGTAGTCCCAGTCGCAAAGGCCCATGCTGCGAGCCACGGTCCCGATGCGATACATGATCCGGTTGTCCGCGTTGAGGAGCCCTGCCGTCTTGACGGCAGATCCAAGAGCAATCCCCATATCCAGCAGACGGAAAGCACACAGCGGGCCTTTGAACTCCACGTCCACCACCTCGGCTTTCTCAAAGGCCTTGCATGTGGGATAGCCACACGCACCACAGTCGAGACCGGGTACCCTGGCGTCTTTAAGGCCGATGAGAACCACAACCTCACTGTCCCGAACGTTTCTTGCGTCGCGGTCGAAGTTCCGTTTCCCCCTCTCCTCACCGAAACGGACCATCCCTTCTGCCAGCTTCAGAAGCTCATCACCCGTAAGAATCCTGATCTCCACAAAATCCTGGCCGGCACTTTTTGGAGCGGTCCGAGCCGCGACGGCCATCAACTCTGCAACGGTCTTTAGACCTTCCATCCATCCTTCCTCCGCATCTACTTGGCATGGAACAAATCCTGATTGCGGCTTCCCCATGACGACCACCCGTGGAAGCCAACGGAAGAGGCGTCCCAGGCCACCTTTTGCCCGTCAGACGGGCGATGGATCCCATGACCCGAAGACGTTCCCCTGGATCGACCCCCATGGACGGATGATCGAGCCATAAGGTAACACAATCATTGACAACTTTCAAATTCTGCTTTACGATACCTTTTGTTGTTCCCTGTGGGGGCGGGGAAAGGCCGGTTGTCTCGGTAAAATCAGGAAGAAGGAGGTGATGGGTCTCCCTTTGGTTGGCTCTCGCCCTGAAGCAGGGTTCCGTAAAGAAAGGGGAGTAATTCCCCGGCGGGTTCAATCTGGTTTCCCTTTACCGAGCTTTGTTGCAAGGCGTCGAAGGAAAGGAGGATTGAAAGATGAACTCTCTGTGGGTACTCGTTTTCTGGGCTGTCATCGTCATCGTCGGCTATTGGGTGTATGCGCGATGGGTGAGCCGCAACGTCTACAAGGCGGATCCCAACAAGGCCACACCTGCCAAGATGTATATGGACGGTGTCGACTTCATGCCGGCCAACAAGAACGTCCTTTTCGGATTTCAGCTCAATTCAATCGCAGGTGCGGCTCCTATTATCGGTCCCATCGTGGCCCTCCAATGGGGATGGCTGCCCACTATGCTCTGGCTGGGATTAGGGGTCCTCTTCATCGGATGGATCCACGACTATTCCAGTGCCATGGTGTCGATCCGGCACGATGGGGAGACCTTCGGCGCAATCAGCTACAAGCTGATATCTCCCCGGGCCAGGGGCATTCTTCTGACCTTTATCTATTTCTATCTGTTGCTCGTGGCCGCCGCCTTTGGCCATGTCATCACAAAGGGCCTCGTGGGCAATCCAGCCCTTCCATTTCCACTGCTCGTGGTGGTGGGGGTCAGTTTTCTGGTGGGCCAGATGATATATCGGGCAAAGGTCAATATCATCGCCACGACGATTCTAGCGATTGTCCTGATTTTTGCATCGATCTGGATCGGGAACTACCTGCCCATCAAAGCCTCCTACACGACGTTTCTCGTGTGCATCTGCATCTTCGCATACTTCAGCGCCATCCTCCCGGTCTGGATGTTCATCCAGCCATACAACTACTCCTCGGTCTATGTCGTCTATTTCGGCATCATCGCCGGTGTTCTCGGCATCCTCGTGGGCGCCAAGCCGATGACCCTTCCAGCCTTTACCAACTGGAGCATCGGCATAGGCCCCCTCTGGCCGCTTCTTTTCGTCACCATAGCGTGCGGATCTATCTCCGGGTGGCACAGTCTCGTCTCGAGTACGGCCACATCCCGTCAGATAGAGAACGAAATGGACGTGAGGCCCGTAACGGCCGGTGCCATGTTCGCGGAGTTTACCATCGCAATTATCGCCATGATCGTGTGTGCCACGGCATTTGCCGATAAGGCCGGGTACCTGGCAGCACTCAAGAACCCCGTGGGCATCTTTACGGCAGGCCTGGGGGGGGCCATGGGGGCCATCGGAATACCCGCCTCCTATGCAAAGTCGGTCTCCGGGGCAATGATCCTCATCCTCGCACTCACCATCGTCAACCTGGTTTTCCGATTCATGAAGGTTGCCACCATCGAACTGCTGGGAGACAAGATCGGCATTGCCAAGAACCACCACGTGGCGACGGTCGCCGCGCTGATCATCGCTTTCGTCCTGATCAAGACCGGCACTTGGCTCTACATCTGGGTTCTTTTCGGAGGAGCCAATCAGATGATGGCATCCCTGGCCCTGCTTCTGGTCACTCTTTACCTGGTCTCCAAGGGGAAGAACTACAGGATCGCCATCTACCCCATGTTCTTCATGTACGCGACCACCGTGGCAGCCCTGTTCTACACATCCTTCTTCAAGCTCCTTCCTGCGGTTTTCACGGGCAAGGTCACGGGGGGAAAGATCTTCGGGAATCTGCTGTCCGGCGGCTGCGGCATCCTGCTCATCATCCTTGCCGTAATCCTCGCCTGGGACGGGTACAAGGCCTTCCAGAAGTATAAGGCCGAATACGGCAAGACCCCGGCCGAAGCGGCAGAAGCGAAGGCCTGAGGACGGCTGGATCAAAGGGACCTGAAAGGGGGGGGACACCCCCCCTTGCCTCAATCTTGCATTTGATTTCAATAAGTTTTATTCTATTGACGGAGAGCGTTCCAGCGGCTACCTGAGGGGGCATGGAAAAAGCCGGATGAAGAGGCACGAACTGCTTCAAGGGGTCAAGGATTTTCTATACGGCTTCCTTCTTCACGGTATGGTACAGGAAGTCCACGAAGAGAAGGCCGACGCGGAGGACCTTTTCACGCTCCTCGTACTCGGGGAAACAGTCGGTCTGCCACTCTTTCCCGGGATCTACCATTTGAGACTCGTACCATACTGTGCTGGGCGGTTCCCCCGGTGGAAGAGGAGAGTTCTCAAGCCGAGGGATATCTTCGACATGGTGCGGGATTGATCACTCGATCGTGTCGGCATACTCTGACGATGAGGGGGAAAAGCTGAGATGGCGGAAAAGGCACCTCCTGAAAAGGAAAAGGAGAGCTTGGGTAGCAAGTTTGTTGGATTTTTCAGGGATTTCACTTACGGCATGGCAACCCACGGTATGGCCCGTCAGGCTCTTAAGACGCGGTCCAGCATGGAGCACCTCTTCATCCTCATCACCATGGGTGACATGCTCGGAGTTCCCGTGCTGCCGCCCTATTACTCCCTTCGGCTCCTGCCTTATGTTGTTCCCCAGATCTCCACCTGGAAACGGCGGATGCTCAGGGAAAAGGATCTGATGGATTCTATGTACTAGAAGCGGAAGACAAGGACCGTCTTCCTGCCCGTGTGAATCGGCTTGCCCACGACGGTTCCCCCATCAGCAGAGAGAGGCCCGGGAGATTCCGCACGGGCTTCCAGCCCACTCGGAGGGTTTCCCGTCTCTCCGATGAGGTTCAAAGGAGGTTGGCATGTCTCTGGCTGAGATGTTTCAGAAATATCCCAATCGCAGGTATGTAATGTACGGCGGGAAGGGAGGGCTGGGCAAGACCACGTTCTCGGCGGCCACGGCCTATTGGCTGGCAAAACAGGGCAAGAGGGTTCTCGTATTCTCAGTGGATCCCCAGGCTTCGCTGAGCGATATCTTCGAAAGAGACATTTTCGGCAAGGGAGCCGTCGAGATCATCCCGAACCTCTATGCACAGGAGATCGACGCGGACCGCCGGATCAAGGACTATCAGAAAGAAATCCGCCAGAAAATCATCGACATGTACGGAATGGAGAAGATTCCAGAGGAGATCGAACATTACATAGAGGCTGCCTCTGCCGAACCTGCCATGGAGGAGAGCGCCATATTCGACGCCGTAGTCGATATCGTGATCCAGGGAGGGTATGACTACTATATCTATGATCTGGTCCCCCTGGGCCACGCCCTCTACTACCTCAGCATGGGGTCGATCTACGACGCATGGCTACAGAAGATCACCGGCCTGAGAGAACAGATGAGAGAGTATGACTCGGTCATAGCAACCATGCGGCGGGAAAAACAGACCGAGGAAGACGCAATCTATGAAGAGCTTCTCTACATCAAGAACAGGATCGGCGCCTCCTCCAGAATCATGACCGATACGGAGAAGACGGCCTTCTATTTTGTTCTCACCCCAGAAGACATGGTGATCGATGATACGATCAAAGCGGCTGGGCTCTTTGCAAAATTCAACGTTCCTCTGACCGGCTATCTTGTCAATCGAGTCATCTCCCAGGACCTGGAGAAGGAGAGAATTCCGGAGTACCTGAGAAACAGGATCGAGATGCAGAGGACGTGTCTGAACACCATAAGAGAGAGGTTTGGCGGCAGGGTTCTCGCCATGGTCCCGGAGTTCGACAACGAGATCAAAGGCCTCGAGACCATAGAACGGATGGCCAGGGTCATGTTCGGGGAGGAGAGGACATGAACTTCACCATGAAAGAGTTCTTCCACGACCACCCAAATCTCCGGTATCTGTATTTCGGCGGCAAGGGGGGGGTAGGCAAGACCGTAGTCGCAGGTGCGACGGCGCTGTGGTTTTCTCGACAGGGGAAGAAGACACTCCTCGCCTCCACCAACCCGGTACACAGCCTGTCAAACCTCCTCGAGCAGAACGTATTCGGCAAACCGGTCGCCGTGAAAGGGGCGCCCAACCTGTATGCGAGTGAAATCGACACGTCGGAAACCATTCAGAGATCCAAGAACGACATCAAGGACAAGATTGCCTGGTTTCTGAAATTCGCCGATATACCCACCAAGGCCGAGGATTTCGTGGAGTCAGCCACCATGAATCCCGCCTTTGAAGAATCAGCCATGTTCGAGAATATGATCAATATCATCTTTGAGGACGAATACGAGGTGTACATCTTCGATACGGCCCCAACGGCCAACGCCAGGAGGCTCCTCGGGATGTCAAAGGTCTACGCCCTCTGGGTGAACAAGATGTACAAGAGCCGCGAAGAAGCCCGGCAGATGAGACTCAGCCTCTCTTTCCGAAAGAAGAAACCGGAGGATGAACGGGATCCCCTGCTCGACTATCTGATCACCTTCCGGGACAGAATCGAGAAGATGAGGGGACTCCTCACCGACCAGGAAAAGACCGCCTTCTTCTTCGTGACCCTCCTCGAAAGCCTCCCCATAGCCGTGATCAAACGTTTCATCGGATGGTTCAAGGATTTCGGCATCCCCATCGGAGGGGTCATCGTCAATGAGGTGATCGATAAATCCGAAATAGACGAAAATACGGCCGAGTTCATTCGTAATCGGATCGCCATGCAGGAGAGATACAGAGAAGAGATTACCCGCTCCTTTGACAACTTCTGCGGGGAGGCACCGCTCTTCGAGAAGGAGGTCAAGGGACTACCCATGGTGGAGAGGGTGGCCGATGCCCTCTTCGTGTAAGGCTCCCCTTAAGATCCGCGACTCCATCTCGCGACTCTTCGCTGGATTATGAAAGCTTCGCCCCTCGCTTCCTCTTCCCACACCCTTTCGATCCTCACTTTCAACGTCTGGTTCGGTCTCGAAGAGAGGGGTATCCTGTGGATGAGACCTCTCGAACCCTCCGGCAGAAGGGAAAAACGTTACCAGATCCTCCTCTCGGAACTCACCGGGCTGCGGCCCGATTTCATCGCCGTCCAGGAGGCAAACCCCATCCCCGGCTACGGCAGGAGGCTCGCCAGGGATCTGGGCTACGACGAGATCCATAAGGTCTACAATGGGGGTATTAAGATCGGAGGCCTGGGGATTCCCGTCAACCTCAAGATGGGCCTGGTAATCCTTGCCAAAAGGGAGTTCCGTCTCCGACGGGCCGGGGCTAGGCAGATCTCGGGTGATCCCTTTGGAATCTACGGAGACCTCTTCTGCTTCCACTTTACCGACTCCCGCCATGTAATGGCCGGAGTCGCACTGGTGCGGGGCAGCCCCCTGTATCTCGTCCATACCCATACCTATCCAGGACCTCCAGAGGGAAGGGAGATCCTCGACCTTATGGAACGCTGGCGTGACGAAAAGAGGATCTCCAAGAGGGATTACGAGAAACGTCTGCGCACGCTGCGCCGGGTCTTCCGGCGCCGGGAGATGGAGATAGAGCGGATTCTCGACTTTGTGAAGACCGTCTCAGGCACGGCGCCGACTGTCCTACTCGGCGACTTCAACATGACCGAGGAGAGCTCTCCCATGGTCCGCCTCCTCGAGGAAGGAAGATTCTGGGACACCTACCGTGTGGCCAACCCGGAAAAGGCAGGGATTACCTGGGATGGTGAAAACAACGAGAACACCAGGTTTTGGGAGATCTCAGGCCGGTCTCGTAGAGGAACCAGAGCCGTGTACGACCGCTTGCGGGCAGAGTACGATAGAAAATCACGGAGAATCGACTATATCCTTCTGAACTCTGCCTTTGACAGCGAACAGATCCTTGAAAGCAGGGTCGTCTTGGACCGTCCCGTCGACGGTGTCCATGCCTCGGATCATTACGGAGTTCTCACCACGGTCGCTCTCAAGCCCTGATAAGGCAATCGATGATTCCCTCCAGCCTCTTCCTGTCCCATCCGGCGTAAGCGTGGCGACGGTCCACGATGAAGCCGGGGTAGCCCCGGATTCCGTACCGAAGGCACTTGTAGATCCCGACAAGAGACTGGGCATCGATGATGCGTATGGAAATCCGGTGCCTGTAGAGGTAGAGAAGCTCCCCGAGCCAATCTGAGAGTCTGCACAGTTCTTCCCTGAGCTCCTCGGGGTATCCCTCCGCGTCCATGATCCGGACCTTTTCCCGGAGACCCGTCCTATCAAAAATCAGACCGCAGCCCCCGCACTGAGAGTAGCTGGTAAGAACCTTGGAGATGACCTCAATGGATACGGGCTTCATCAGGATTGGCAGTGGACCTCTCCGGCTCGGACTAGGGGTCAGAGGGCAGAGTTACTCGCCTTTTTTCAGTATTCCCCGCCGCTCGGCACCGTGGGCCATGATCTCGGAGAAGTATCTTGTCAGCGCCTTTCGGCCCTCCTGAGAGATACTCTGAAAGACCAGGCCGGCGTGGAATGTCCCGTCAGGCAACTCTTCAACATAGATCACCCGACCACTTGCTTTCACGATCGATTCTCCCACCAGAAGGGTCATGTCGAGGATCTCATGTGGACGGACTTCACCGTCGGTCTCGATCTTGATCCCATCCAGACTGATGTTGAGAGAGCGGCACTCCTTTCTTGAATTCTTCTTTGTGAAATGGACGGGATGGTGAACGTTGAACCGTGGTCCTTTTCTCCTCTCATGGATATCCACTGGCCTTTCCCTCCCTGGACACCTCGAATCCCCTTCCAGGAGGGAGGTATCTAGACCTCCTGTAACTCCGAAGGGCTTTTCCCTCAAAGCGATGGTACATCACAGGTTTTTCGGTTCCAGGCGTTTGCACGACCTCTCCGGCCACCTCGATCAAGGAGAACAGGGAGCGCCTCTGCTCCCGGCTATTCAGCCGAGCCACCTTTTCGGAGATCTCACCCACGATCCCCGCCTCTTCCAGTTTCCTTTGGAAGAGCGATTCGATGAGGCTGTAAGGAATCGTTTGGGGTTCCGTCGCCGCTCTCTCTTCCATTTGCAATCCCAGCCCCCGCGCCATATCCACCAGTTCTCCCACGAGATTTCTCAAATCCACATAGAAAGGGGAAAAGCCAAAGAGATAGAAATCCGAAGCCCACTGTTCCCAGACAGCCATTTCAGCCAAAGCGGCGAGATGGTCCTCTCTCTCCTTGGAGATCGCGGGGGGGCGATCCAGGCATGGGTAATGACGGAACCGGTCCCTCTCCGCCGTTATCGAGCCCTGCCGGGACCACAGGTGCCATGCCTCCGGGAATTCTGCACAGCCGATGGGCCGGACAGGGTAAACCCGGCACCACAGCCCTTCCAGAAACCCGCATGGTTTCCTAAGTTCCAGACTGAGCCGTCCCACCCAAGACGTCTCATCCTCCGGTGACCAGCCGATCTTGTAGAAAAGGCGGTAGAGTTCATCGGGCTCTCTTTCAAGTGCCTCTGCCTGGAAAATCAGGTCCACCAAGGTAACAGGCACCTGAAGATTCGGATCTCTGCATCCATACCGGGGACACCACTCCGGGCACACGAACCGTGTATCCTGACTACTCAGCCGAGACCGTCTCCTCAGATAAGCCTCAACTGCCCCCACTGCCGACGATTTTCCTCCACCGACAGGATCGCGGACCCGGCGGCCCCCGGAGAGCCGACAGGCCGGACTACCCCGGGTCAGCAGACATCTTCCCCCGGCGGGTCTCCCGGTGTCCTCTCCCTCCTGCCAAAAGACTGACCCTGATTAGCTTTATCGCCCTCTCAAAAACACCCTATCACAGGGACCTCGGGATTTCAAGAAACCGCCCACAGGGGGTCTGAAAGCGAGGCCCCTGTTCGAGATCGTCCGAGTTCCATCTAAAGTATCAGGAAAGTCTGGCCGATTGGCAAGAAAGGGGAAACAGAGGACCCTGTGCCTCCTGTCAAAGGGCAGTCTTTGCCTCTTGGAGAACCGATGAATGGGATCTTCGAGATACGAACCTTGAGCGACCCTCGGCTTCTAAGCGCGGTACGGTCAGCCACGGGTCGGATCGCTCTTGTCGCTGGATTTGAATCCAAACAGATAGAACAGATCAAGTTGGCGGTGGACGAGATCTGTACGAATATCATCCGCCATACCTACAGGGCCGATCCCGGGCAGGAGATGATCCTCGACTATAGACTCATCGAAAACGGGCTCGAGATTCATATTCAGGACTTCGGCCAGAAGGTTGACCCCCGTCTCCTGGAAAGGCCGAGACCCAGCGGGCTCAAACCGGGAGGCCTCGGGCTCTCCCTGGTACGGTCGGCCCTGGACGAATTCGAATTCGGCTTGCCCTCACCCGTGGGAAATCGCTACAGACTCGTAAAGTACAGGGGAGATGAGGAGGACTTATGAAAGTCAGCACGGTCTTGACCGATGGAGCCGCTATTGTCTCGGTCCACGGTGAAGTGGATCTCTACTCATCCCCTGGGCTCCGCCAGGAGATCGTTCAGTGGGCCCAGAAAAGGATCCGCTCCCTCATCGTCGATCTCGGCGGCGTCACCTATATGGACAGTTCCGGGATCGCCACCCTTGTGGAAGGGTTCCAGCTCACCAAGACCTACGGGGGAAGGTTCAGCATCGCCAGTCCGGGCCCTGCGATCCAGGAAGTACTGAGATTCGCCCATCTGGACAGAATCTTCCATATTTTCGGTACCGTGGAAGAGGCCTTGAAGAGACCATGATATACGGATTCCTCGGCAATGTGGGCAACAGGACTCTGACCGCCATGGCGGGCCTGAGCCACGCTTCCAGGCTCATAAACGAAACGATCTATTGGCTTTTCGCCGGTCCTCTCAAGAAAAAAGGCTTCCGCTGGACGAGCACCGTGGACCAGATGGTCTTGATCGGCTATGAGGCCGTCCCCATCGTCAGCCTCATCTCCCTGGCGGTCGGCGTCATCATGGCCCTCCAGGCGGCCTACCAGCTGAGAAGGGTAGGAGCCCTCATCTATGTAGCCGATCTCGTCGGCATTTCCATGACCCGAGAGCTGGGTCCCCTCCTGACCGCGATCATAGTCGCCGGGAGAAGCGGTTCGGCTTTCGCCGCCGAGATCGGTTCCATGAAGGTCGCCGAAGAGATAGACGCCCTCGTGGCCATGGGACTCAGTCCGATAAAGTTCATGGTCGTCCCGAAGATAACGGCGATCATGGTCATGCTCCCCGGATTGGTTCTCATCTCGGACTTCGTCGGAATCGCGGGCGGGTTTCTCGTCGCCGTGGGAAGCCTCAACCTGAATTTCGAGAGGTATTTCAACCAGACAGCGAATGCTCTCGTTCTCAGCGATGTGCTGAGCGGTTTGATAAAGGGACTGGTCTTCTCGCTGATCATCGGGTTTGTCGGCTGCCACCAGGGGTTCAGCGTCGACGGTGGAGCCGAGGGCGTGGGCTTGCGGACAACACGGTCCGTGGTGACATGCATTTTCCTGATCATCCTTGCGGATTGCTTTTTCACGGTTCTCTTCTATCTTTTCGGTTAGGGTCGCCCCGCCGGGGAGGAAGAACGTGCCGGATCCGATCGTCCAGGTGATAGACCTTGTAGCCTCTTACGGGGAACGGAGGGTTCTAGAGGGGGTCTCCTTCCACATCCCCAGAGGAGAGATCACCGTCATAGCGGGGAGCAGCGGCTGTGGCAAGACCACCCTCCTGCGCCACATGGTGGGCCTCCTCAAACCCGAGTCGGGCCGGATCCTTGTCAGGGGAGAAGATATCGTGGCAATGTCCGAAAACGAGCTCAACCGGGTAAGGACTCGCCAGGGCGTGCTTTTCCAGGGAGGAGGCTTGCTGAATTCAATGACTCTGGCCGACAATGTGGCCCTTCCCCTCAGGGAACACACATCACTGGAGGAAAGCACCATCCGGATCATGACCCGGATGAAACTGGAACTGGTCGGTCTCCTGGGTTTTGACGGTTTTCTCCCGTCTCAAATCAGTGGCGGGATGAAGAAACGGGCAGGGCTTGCCAGGGCCATCTCGATGGACCCGGAGATTCTCTATTTTGATGAGCCCACCGCGGGTCTCGACCCGGGAACCTCCGCGGAAATGGACGAACTGATTCTGAAACTCAAAAAGACGTTCAGAATGACCATCGTGGCAGTGACCCATGAACTTCCCAGCATCAAGACCATTGCGGACAGAGTGATCATGCTGGACCAGGGCAGGGTGATCTTTTGCGGAACCCTCCAGGAGATCCTGGCCTCCGCCGACCCCACTGTGCGTCGATTCCTCGACAGGAAGCCGGTGCACGGGGTCTATGACAGCGAAAGCTACCTTGATGCCATAGCAGGAGTCGATATCTGAATCCTCCAAAGGGGAACCTATGAACCACAGGAAAGAGGAGATAAAGGCCGGACTTGTCGTTGTCGCTGCGCTCCTGATATTCGGTGCCATGGTCGTCTTCATCGGTGGATCGGGATTCTGGGAGAGCCTCGACACCTATCGTATCCGGTTTTCCGCAGTCGGCGGTCTGGAAAAGGGAGGCTCTGTCCGCCTGGGTGGGCTTCGGGTGGGCCGGGTACTGTCCATAGCCGTGAGTGGTGAAGACGCCTCCAAGATCGAAGTTACCATAGGGGTGAAGCCCGGAACTCCCATCTATCGAGGCGCCGTGGCAAGGGTGCAGACCCTCGGCCTCGTAGGTGATTACTATGTTCTTCTTACCCAGGAGCCCGGAGCCACCGATCCCCTTCCTCCTCGCAGTATGATTCCCTCCCGGGATATGGTGGAGATGGGAGACCTGCTGGCCCAGGCGGCCGAGCTCTCCCAGACGCTCAACACCTCCATCCAACGGGTCATCCATGCGGTCAACCGGATTTTGAACGAAGAGAATCTCATGGCCGTGCAGCAGACCCTCCACTCGGTCAACAGGCTGGCGGTTGAGGGAGAGAAGAGCCTCTCAACCCTGACCCTTGAGGTGGAGAACCTTCTAAAGGGTCTCAACACGGCGGTGGGCCATGTAGACGGGCTCGTTGTCAAGAACAGCCGCACCGTCCGGCGGACCCTTCTGGCTGTCAGGAGGTCTGCGGAACGCCTCGATGCCCTTTCACGCACTCTCGCTCAGACCGTGGCAGAGAATCGAGAGGATCTGCGGTCCACTCTCGCCACTGTCAAGGAGGACTCTCGGAAAGCAGGAGATCTCATCGACAACCTCAACGGCCGCATCTCTATCACCGGTGACTATCTCGAGGACACCATGGCCAATCTCCTGGAGGTCTCCGAGCAGTTGAGGCTCCTCTCGAGTCAACTCAAAAGGCAGCCGTGGCGACTGATCTACCGCGAAAAGGCAAAAAGATGATCAAACCGTATTCCAGGCTATCGATCGCCCTGCTGGCCTTCATCTGTGGATGCACCACGGTACCTACGCCGAAGTACTACCGAATCCCCTTGGATACCCCTCCGGCCTCCGATGCCTCTCTCCGGCCCTGCCGGGAGTCGCTGCGGATTGCCCGTTTCCATGCAGTCGCCCCCTTGAGACAGGACAGTGTGGTGACCTATCAGGAGGGCTCCCCCCTTGTCTCCTTCTCGCCTTCCGAGTGCTGGGAAAGCTCCCCTCCGGATATGGTGACCCGGAAACTCACGCAGGCCTTTTGGGCAGTCCGATTGTTCAGTCGCGTTGACAGTCGCCCGAGCACTCCTCCGGCGACCTATCTGATCCGGGGTAAGATTCTCCGGTTCAACAGGCTGCAAACCGCACACGGCCTCTACGGAGAGGTCGAACTTCAGGTGGAGTTCGTCGACATGAGGAACCGTGAGATCCTCTGGTCGGCCCGGATCCAGGCACGGAAAAAGGCGAGGGACCGCGGCCGAGAAGCGGCCATTCTGGCCGTGGGCGCGGCCTTGCAGCAATGCATCGGCCAAGTCGTGCAGAGAGTAGAACAGGCCTCGGCCTACCGCAGGCCGTCGTTCTGAACGGGAAAACTCTATCCTGCTCGTTCGGAGAGCTCCGGCGTACTCGCCCTCTTCCCTCTGGTCCTTTTTGAAGCTTTACGGTCTTGTCCCTTGACACCCCAGATCCGTCTCGCTATACTCCCCTCGAATCGACGGATACACGGGCTTGGGGTCGATTCGCGGGGCGACAGGGAGATTTCATCCGGAACTGAGTAGAAGACCCAGGTGGGGGGAACAAGGGCAATGGACCTCGGACTGGAGCGGTTTTTTCACGACATTCGATACCGGAGGGAGCGTTATCGTCAATTCGTCGGTGTAGCCTTTGTGGTCCTGGTCAGTGCGGCAGGCCGACCGGACAGGGCTGTCTTTATCCCCGGGGCCATCCTTGTCGTACTGGGAGTGGCAACCCGCCTCTGGGCCTCGGGTTATATCAAGAAGAACCAGGCCCTTGCCACCGACGGACCTTACGCCTATGTGAGACACCCCCTTTACGTGGGCAACATCACGATGGGGTTTGGCTTTGCCTTGGCCTCAGGCCTGTGGTGGAGCTTCCCCCTGCTCCTCGGCATTCTCCTGGCCTTCTATCCTCCTGCCATCCGCCGGGAGGATCGGAAACTCCACCGCAGATTCGGGGAAGCCTGGGAGGAGTGGTGTAGAGAGACCCGTGCCTTGCTTCCACGTCTCACCCCTTATCGCCAGGACCAGCAGGGCAACTGGTCGTTCTGGCAGAGCCTGCGGCAGAACGGCGAACCCCTTATTGCTCTTTTCCTGCTGTCTTGCCTTTACTTTCTCTACCTCAATCTCTACTGACCCCCGGTAATGGCCATGTTGGAGTGTATGGAAAACCTCACAGAAGAAGAGCTGCTCCACTGGCTGAGGAGCAGCGCCAAGAGCGGGTCGCATATCTTCAGCCACGGCTATCAGGGTCATGTGTATCTTTACGAACACAAGGGGGAGCGCCTCATCCTCAAGGCGCCCACGGGCTGGGGAGTCGGCCGACTCATTCGCCAGGCCATGCTCCGTAACGAGTACAGGGTCTACTCGAGGCTCTCCGGCATGGAAGGCGTGCCCCGGTGTTACGGCCTTCTCCGGGGACGGTATCTGGTACTACAATGGGTCGACGGAATTCCCTTTCGGAGGGCTCGGATCGTCGATCCAGAGATCTTCTTCAGGACCCTCCTCGACCTTATCAAAAGGCTCCACCGGGCAGGGGTGGCCCATGGCGATCTGAAGAAGAAGGACAATCTCCTTGTCATCGACGGCCGAAGGCCCTGCTTGGTCGATTTCGGCGTGGCCGTCATAAAGAAGCCGGGTTTCTCGCCCCTGAACGGTTACCTCTTCAACCTGGCGAGAAGGTTCGATTTCAATGCCTGGGCGAAGTTGAAGTACGGCAGAAGGTTGGAGGCGATGAGCAGGGAGGACCGGGATTACTACCGCAGGACCCTGGTCGAGAAGGTGGCACGCCGCGTGAAGCGGGCCTATAGGGGAATAAGGAAGGGTCTTGGAATCCCGCATAGAAGGCACGAAACGTCCTAACCCCTGGAAAGGGGCCGGGCTGGCTAACAACGGGTGTGAACCCATCATGATCAGAAGGTTCGAGCTTAGAGACTTGGAGGAGGTGCTCCAGATCGAGGCCCAGGCCTTTCCGAAATCCTCCTACACACGGGAAATGTTCCTCCATTACTACCGTGTCCATCCAGAGACCTTTCTCGTCTTCGAGGAAGACCGAGTGTGGGGCTATATCATCTTCAAGCCCGACGGTCATGTGATCTCTCTGGCCGTGGCCCCGCCTAGCCGGAGAAGGGGGGTGGGAAGGAGGCTCATGGAGGCATGCGGGTCCGTGTGTCGGACCGGGAGGCTCCGGGTCGAGGTGAGGGAAGGCAACACGGGAGCTCAGAGCTTCTATAAGAGCCTGGGATTCCAGCTGAAGTCCAGAATCCCCTTCTACTACGGTACGGAAGACGCCTACGTCATGGAAAAGAAGATCGAGTCCTTTGGTCTGCCGGGAAGGGCGGATTGAAAAGCGACTCCCATCAGGACCAGCCGGGTCCATAACAGGATCGCGAGATCTCCAAGAAGGAGCGGCCATGCGAAAGCTCAACCCCGCCTATGTCCAGGCAGCGACCCTTGTGGTGAACCGTTCTCCCTACTTTGCCCTCCTTTCCATGTCGATCCGTGAGATCGGCACGGGATACGCCCTTCTCGATATCGAGGTTCAAAACAAGCACCTTCAACCCTTTGGAGTCGTCCACGGAGGAGTCTTTGCTTCTATCGTCGATGCCGCCGCTTTCTGGGCAGTTTTTTCAGAGGTTGACGAGGACACGGCCATGACCTCGGTAGACCTGAAGGTCAACTTTCTCGCTCCTGCCCGGGCCGGCAAACTCATCGCCCGGGGCCGACGGATCAAGCTCGGCAAGACTCTCGCACTGGCCGACGCGGAGGTGGTCGACGAGGAGAACAGAATACTCGCTCACGGGACCTCGACCTTGATGGTCATACCGGGACCGGCCCTGGCTCTCGGCGTCTCACCGCCCCCCAAGTTCATCGAAGAACCGTGACCCTTGGACAGGCCAGAGCGGTCCGGATCAACACCGAAAGGGGGCCCGGCTCTGTTCTGTCCCTCCCTCCGGCTTCGCTGCCCTCTATGAGTACCTCACCGCCGCAGCAATCGATGCCCATGGGAACGAGGGGGGTCTTCAAAGGCGGGGGCACTGCAGAAAAAGGGTTGTCCTGCCCGCTGAATCGTGCAAGAATTAGGACAGGGTTGAAACCGAGCAACACGGGGGCGATCCTCAGGTGAACAGAACCTCTCTCCTTCTCGCCACGGCGGGCCTGGCTCTGGTCGGCGTTGCGGGGTGCACACACGTCATCTCCCGTCAGGCCAGAGAGACGGCTCTCAAGGGCCTCACGCCGCAATCGATTCTCCGGGACTTTGAAACCTACAGGGGGAGGCTTGTCATCATGGGTGGAGAGGTGATCCAGACCCAGAATCTCGAAGATGAAACCATCATAGAAGTCCTCCAGAGACCCCTGAGCCGGGGTACGGATCGCCCTCGCGAAGACAAGGAAGGGGATGGTCGATTTCTGGTAAGGTACAAAACCTTCAAGGATCCGTATGTTTTCAGCCAGGGAAGAGAGCTCACCGTCGCGGGCATCGTCGTGGAAACCAAGACCTCAAAGATCGACCACAAGAGCTACACGTATCCGGTTCTGGAAAACAGGGAGACCCATCTCTGGCCTGAGAGGGAAGAGATCCCCCCTTCTTACTGGTATCCGTACCACCCCTGGCCGTACCCTTACTACCCGTGGCCCTACCACTGGTACTACGGCCCCTGCCGCTATTACTGATATGAAAGGAACAGGAGAATCGATGGGTTTCCAGTGTCCACGGAATCCTCCTTTCGGTCGGAGATAACCGCCTGCCAAGGACTCATAAGACGGTCTTGAGACCCTCCAGTTTGGAAAACCGACCGTAGAGCCTCAGGACCTGCTCTGCAGACTCCATCTCCAGCCTCAGGGTCATGGAGAGATACCTCCGCCCTGAGCTCTCCCGTACGGAGAGGCAGCGCCCCTCCTCCACCTCCTGCCCAAGCTCCCGGCGGATCTCCTCCAGAACGCCCTCATAGAAGAGAGACGTGTTCTCACCGATCACCTTGAAAACGTAGAGACCGGGAAATGAATGGCACTGATTGAGAAGATCAACTGCTTCCTGCTCCTCCATAGGCTCCCCGTACAGGCCCGAAAATCCCCCTCCACCCTTCCTGCCCCTTTCCCGTGGTCACCTCCCTCTTCTTCTTCTTGCAGGAGGCCCCTTTACCCGGTCAAGAAAAAGAGGCCGTGAGTTCCGAATCATCGATTCCAGGTCTCCCGGAGAGAGGCGGATCCTCGAGAATATCTCCCTCTCGAGGCTCTTAATGTTTCTTGCCATCTCCTCCAGGCGGGCTCTTTTCTCGGGGGTCTTACCGTACCTGACCATGAGATCGGCAAGCCTGTCCTCCAAGGGAACGACCCTGTCGTGTTGAACCCGCTTGTCACTGTAGTTGACGACCCTTGCCTCGTCGATGGAACCGGCGATTTCCGGACCCGAATCGACGTGGTGTCCCACGATCCATGCCACTTCTGGATAGCCCATTTCCAGGACCATTCTTCGGCCCATCTCAACATGGTCCCCCCCCTCGCGAAGGGAACGGGTCTTGGCAATATCGTGAAGCAGGGCTCCTGCAACAACCAGGGGAATACTGAGACAGGCCCCTTTCTCATTCAAGGCCTCCGCAAGGGCCTTGGCCACCCTGGCGACCAGAAAGGAATGACGCCTGATATTGGGCATCATTCCGCTACTCTTCATGATCCGGCCACACTCAGCCACGGAAGGAATCCGGACCGCAGGAGGCTCGGCGAATCTTTTCCTGTTGGTCTTGCAGGCTCCGCCGGCGAGGTCCGAAGGGGTCATTGGATCATCATCCCCTTCCCGTTCGGGATCCTTCTCTCGTTTGTCTCACGGACAAACCTGTCACGGCATCCCTTTCAGAGGAGAAATCCCATCTCCTCGTACACCTCTCGTTCCAGATCCTCGGGATTGGCCCACTCGATCTCTTGGAGGATCCGATCCATCTCCCCGTCCAGGTCCTCATCGGCGACAGAAAGGAACCCATCAAAATCGGCATAGACCTTTATCTGGACCACGTACTTGAGGCTTCCAGGCGGCAGGTACCGCCCGCATTTGAAGCAGCTCTGTCCTTCCACGGCCCCTTCCTTTCCCTTTCCCCTATCTCCCATATCTCACGGCAATCGCAGAGGATTCCACGGGGCTCCCCTTCCCGCACTTCCTCAACGGGCACCCGGCTACGGGTGTCTGTCAACCGAGGCCTTCCACCGGTCGATCTCTTCGAGCCCTCTCAAGGCCAGCAGCCTCCGCCTCTGCCTCCCTTTCTCCCCCGTTTCCAGCGGGGGGAACAGCCCGAAATTGGCGTTCATGGGCTGAAACGTGGCAGGATTCGCATGAGTTACGTATCGCAGCAGAGATCCTATGGCCGTGGCGGGTGAAGGAGTGACCATGGGCTCCCCTTTCATCCACAAAGAAGCACTGATCCCAGCCAGAAGTCCCATGGCAGCAGATTCCACGTACCCTTCAACCCCGGTAATCTGGCCGGCCAGGAATATCCGGGGATGACCCTTGAGCTGAAGACTCTCCCTGAGGAGCAGAGGGGAGTTAACGAAGGTGTTTCGATGGACGCTTCCAAGCCGGACAAACTCCGCGTCTTGAAGGCCCGGAATCATGCGAAAAACGCGCTTCTGCTCCTCCCATTTGAGCTTGGTCTGGAATCCGACCATACTGTAAAGGGTGCCTTCTCGATTATCCTGTCTCAGCTGAACCACGGCAAAGGGTCTCTCTCCTGTCCTCGGATCGACGAGACCCACCGGCTTGAGCGATCCAAAGGCCAGGGTCTCCCGCCCGCGGCGGGCCAGCTCTTCAACGGGCATGCATCCCTCGAAGTACGCCTCCTTTTCAAACTCCCTCAGCGGAACCCTTTCCGCCCGAACCAGGGCATCCACGAAATCGTAGTACTGCTGCCGGGTCATGGGGCAGTTGACATAATCGTCCCCTCCCCGACCGTACCGGGACGCTTTGAAAGCGACGGCGAAATCAATGGAGTCACCGAGCACGATAGGAGAGACCGCATCGTAGAAATAGAGTGCCTTTCGTCCGGTCATCTCTGAGAGGCTCCGGCCAAAAGGCTCCGAGGTCAGCGGCCCTGTGGCGACAATAACGGCACCTCCGGCCGGCATTTCCGTAATCTCCCGGCGGATGATCTCAACCTGCCCCTCTCTCTCGAGGCTCTCCGTCACAAACCGTGAGAATTCCTCCCTATCGACTGCCAGAGATACACCCGCGGGCACTCGAGTCTGGTCCGCCGCTCGGATGATGAGGGATCCAAGCCTCCGCATCTCCTCCTTGAGGAGCCCCACCGCCTTATCCAGGGATTCGGACTTCAGGGAGTTACTGCAGACCAACTCTGAAAGGAGAGGCGACTTGTGAGCCGGTGAAAACCTGTGGGGCTTCATCTCGTACAATACCGTCCTAATCCCCCGCCGAGAAGCCTGCCATGCAGCCTCACATCCGGCGAGCCCTCCTCCTATGATCAGAAGCCTTTCCTCTCCTGCCAAATAGAACCTCCCACTTGGGGTCATGAATCCCCTTCTGCCTTGTACCCGCATTTTTTGCAAAGGATGACATTCCCCTTCCGGGTACGTTTCTCGGTCATGAAGGGAGCCCCACACTGGGGGCAGGGCCGGCCCACCGGGGGGTCCCAGATGACAAAATCACATTGAGGCCAGCGGGTGCATCCATAGAATCTCTTCCCCTTGCGGGACCTCCTCTCGATGATGAAGCCGTCACACCCCTCCCGGGGACATGGAATATCGAGATGTTTCGGTCTCGTCGTCTTACACTGGGGATATCTCGAACACGCGTAGAACTCTCCGAAGGGACCCCGCTTGAGGAGCATGGGACTCCCGCAGGTCGGGCAAGTACCGTGGCTCCCCTCCTCGGCCTGCCGGACCACCACCTCACCCCGTTCATTCCGCTCGAAGTCGTAGCTGTTCCGGCACTTGGGATATGCGGCACAGGCCAGGAAAAAACCCTTCCGGCCCCACCGGATCACCATGGGGCTCCCGCACTGATCACATACAAGGGGAGTGGCAGTCACCTCCTTCTTCAACTGCGGGATGAGACTCTCGGCTCTTTTCAGGCTCCTGCTGAACCTGCCGTAGAAATCCTCCATGGCCTTGGCCCACTCGATTTTCTCTTCCTCGATCGCATCCAGTACATCCTCCATCCTGGCCGTGAATTCCACACTGAGGATGCCCGGAAAACTCCTGACAAGGAGATCGTTCACCAGAAGACCAAGCTCCGTAGGACGGAATTTCCCCTGATCGAGGCGAACATAGCCCCTCTCCTGGATGGTCGTAAGAATGGTGGCATAGGTTGAGGGCCGCCCGATCCCTTTGTCCTCGAGTTCCTTGACGAGAGTGCTTTCGGAAAACCGCGGCGGCGGTTGGGTGAAGTGCTGTTCCCGCTCAAGGGGAGGCAAGAGTTCCAGAACCTCGCCCTCGGTGAGGGGCGGAACATGGACCTTCTCTTCTCCTGACAGCTCTTCCGTCCCCTGAACAGCCATGAAACCCGGGAACTTCATGGTAGACCCGGTCACGCTGAAGATCGCCTCACCGGCCTCGATGTCAACCACCCTGCGTTGGAACACGGCCGGACTCATCTGACTGGCGACAAAGCGGTTCCAGATGAGCCGATAGAGCCTCTCCTGGTCACTGGTCAGGTAGGGGCTCACCTTTTTCGGTTCGTACCGGAGGTCGGTCGGACGGATCGCCTCGTGGGCCTCCTGGGCCCCCTTCTTGCTCTTGTAGACACGGGGCCTTGCCGGCAGATAGGCATCCCCGTACTGGTCGGCAATCAAGCGGCGCACCGCCTCCAGCGCCTCATTCGACACCCGGGGAGAGTCTGTACGCATATAGGTTATCAGTCCTACAGGCCCCTCGTCGCCGAGCTCGATCCCCTCGTAAAGGTCCTGGGCTATCCGCATGGTCTTCTTGGGCGAGAACCGGAGCCTCCGGGAAGCCTCCTGCTGGAGCTTGCTGGTAATAAAAGGGGGCGGAGGATTTCGAAGGCTCTCCTTCTCCTCTACCCTCTTCACCGTGAATCCGGCTCCTTCCAAAGCCGCAACGATCTCCTCCGCTTCTTTTTTATTGGAGATCTTCGGCTTCTCACCCCCAAACCTCGACAGTTTCGCCTTGAAAGGCTCGGGATGGGCTCGGCTCTTGAGTAGGGCTTCGATCGTCCAGTATTCCTCGGGTGTGAAAGCCCAGATCTCCCTCTCCCGGTCACAGATGAGACGCACGGCCACGGACTGCACGCGGCCTGCACTCAACCCCCTCCTGATCTCCTGCCATAGCAGCGGGCTGATCTTGTATCCCACCAGACGGTCCAAAACCCTCCGAGCCTGCTGGGCCTCATACAGACCGCGCCGGAGTTCTCCGGCGTTCCGGATCGCTTCGAGAACCCCCCGCTTTGTGATCTCATTGATTAAGACCCGGTAGAAGCGACGGCTATCCCCGTTGAGTTCCTCCTTTATGTGCCAGGCAATAGCCTCTCCCTCCCTGTCCGGATCCGGAGCCAGGTAGACTCTGGAAGCTCCCCGGCTGGCTCTCCTCAGCTCCTGAATGATCTTGTTCTTGCCATGGATCACCCCATACCTGGGCCTAAAGCCGTGCTCCACATCGATACCCAAATCGTTCTCCGGCAAATCCTTGACATGCCCGACCGTGGCCTTCACGACAAAGTCATGCCCGAGAAACTTGCTCAGTGTCCTGGCCTTTGTAGGGGATTCCACAACGACGAGAGATTTGGACATGAACGCTCCTCACCAATCGGGTTTGAGCCGGTCTTCGCCTAAACCCGTACAAACCGCTTGCCAGGCAGTTGGCTGATCAGACCGGTCAACTCGAGATCCAGCAGGACCCGTGAGACCCGGTTCGCCTGCCACCCGGTCCGGATGACTAAGTGGTCGATATGAAGCGGCTCGTCTCCCAAAAGGCCGTACACGAATCGCTCCTCATCGGTCAATGTACTTACGGGCCCGATCTCCTCATTCCCCTCTTTCCTATCCCGGTGCTGCCACCGAGGAAGGATCTCTTCGAGAACGTCCTCGGCCCTCTCCACCAGCTTAGCCCCTTGCTTGATGAGCCGGTGGGTCCCCCGGCTATGGGGAAGTCGAACGCTTCCCGGAACGGCAAAAACCTCCCTTCCCTGTTCCAGGGCGTAGTCGGCCGTAATCAAGGATCCGCTCCTGAAGTTCGCTTCCACAACGACCACTCCTGCCACCAGACCGCTGATGATCCGATTACGACGGGGAAAGTTGCCGGGCAGGGGTCCGGTCCCCATCGGAAATTCCGAGATCACTCCCCCGCGCTCCACGATCTCCCTCATGAGCCCCCTGTTCTCGGCCGGGTAGACCACATCCACCCCGCATCCGAGGACCGCCAGGGTCTTCCCCCCGCCGAGCAGTGCTCCCCGGTGAGCAGCAGAATCGATACCCCTTGCCATACCGCTCACCACCGTGACCCCTTGGGCGGCCAAGTCCCGTGCGAGCTGCTCGGTAAAGGCCCTGCCTTGGGCGGTGGCCCTCCGCGACCCTACAATCGCGACTGCCGTAGACCCCGCCGCCTCGAGACTTCCCCGAACATAGAGGACCGGCGGAGGATCGAAGATCTCAAGGAGAATCCTCGGGTACCCTGGTTCCCGGTACGTCACGGCAGACACACCGTATCTGTCCATGAGTCTCAGTTCATCTCTCAATCGCTTTTCCAGGGGAAAGCTCAGGATCGCCTCCGCAAGCTTGGGACCTATCCCCTCGACCTTCCCCAGCCCCTTTGGAGAAGCCTTGAAGACCTGCCTGGGACCATGAAAAACCCCGATGAGATTCCTGTAAGAGACGCTCCCTATGCCGGGCACAAGATTCAAGGCGATCCAGTAGCGGTTGTCCTCCACGGCCATCCCCCGTAGCTCATCTATCCTATTCTATACGGGCGTCCTTTTCAACTGGACGGCTCGTTCACCCGGAGACTATCAACCGAAAGTGATTCTCCGAGTCGGCACAGGTGAGAGTCCCGGATGGAAATCCAGAGGCAAGACCTTAGGGCGAAACCAAAAAATATCTCATGGGTGGGATAAAGACAAGAGCCGACCGGGTGCTCAGTGTGACACATATCTTTCCATCTGCTGGCCGAAAACCGTCCGGCAGAGGCCTCGAAACACCGATCCAAGGAGTAGACCGCCCCGGTCTTGAAACAGAGGGGAGACAAACAGATCGGCCGCCGGGAAAAAGGAGACCGGATCCATCGCCATATTCACCTGAGCCCGACCCCTTGAGGTACTACCTTTTCCACAGACAAAACAGAAAGGCCCTCCGTTGCTGAGGAAGGCCTTGCTAGACGAAGCGAAACTGATCTCACTCGAGGGCCCTGTATGTCATCACCTCGTCCCCCCTCAGGACTGCATCCATCGAATCGGTGATCTCAGCCTGATAAAGGACCCCCTTGACGGCTGTGACCCTCAGTGCACCCACCACGTAGATCTTCTTTGTTGTCTTCTTGCTGTAAGGGTTCTTGAGCATCTTCTTGGTTCTGAAGATGAGAAACCTCTCTCCCACCCGTGCGGGGCGCTCCTTTAGAGCCAAATAGACAAAATCTCCCTGTGCAAGAAGCTTCTTCTCATACCTTGCATCAACGATGGTCCCCAGGGACTCCTCCTCAAGAACCAGGTACTCCACATTCCCCTTGCGGAGAACCTGGGCCACTTCTGTTTCACCCACAGGACCGGTCTCTGTCACCTCCATGGAAGGTGAAACCTCCCCTTTCTCCTCTACCGCAACAGCCTCCTCGGATTCCTTTGGTTGTTCCACAATCTCTGCCGGACCCTCGGGCTTTGAGACGCTCTGCGCTTCTGTCGCCGTCCCGCCTGCCGCCTCACCCACCGTTTCGGCGCCTTTTCTCGCCCCCGTTCGGATCTCTGCCGGTTCCCCGTGAAGGCGCAGGGGATTGCCCGGATAGATAAGATGGGGATTCGTAATGTACTGATTCCTCTCCCACAGCTCAGGCCACTGATACGGACTGCCCAGATACTTGCCCGACACGTCCCAGAGGGTGTCCCCTTTCTTGATCACGTAGACGTCTTCTTTCGTCTCCTGGCCGTAACCGGGAAGAGCCGTTATCACCAAAAGAAAGATCAGCACCGAGAAAAATCGAATCCCCTTGTTCATCGCCCTCTCCTTTTGAGAATGCCGGTTTTTGTCTTCACAATGTATCAAAAATTATGCCAGTTCCATACACAAAAGGTTAATTCCTGACTCCCCGCCTGTCAAGCCCTTCGCCGCCCCCCGACATCCCCGGGCTGTGCGGTCGTAACCAAGATGCAATCTCCTCTCAAGGCACCCACCGGAGACCTTGAGAGGATGATTGGGGCATTCCGACAAATCGCAAATTCTACCTTGAAAGAGATGCAATAGACTGCTATACTATTATTAGCACTCATATTAACTGAGTGCTAATCTTTTGGGTCTCATCTATCCCGATGCCTGGAGGAGACGGAAAAGCCATGCACAATCTGCCTGTTACCACAAGCTCCCTGGAGCTCTATCTGACACAGATCAACCAGTTCCCATTGCTCAGTGCGGATGAGGAGTTCGAGCTGGCCACACGGTTCAGGGAGAAGGGCGACATCGAGGCTGCCCACAGGTTGATTACCTCCAATCTCCGATTCGTGGTGAAGGTGGCTTTGGAGTATAGATCATACGGCGTGAAGCTTCTCGACCTCATCCAGGAAGGCAACATCGGACTCATGATGGCGGTTAAGAAGTTCGATCCCAGGCGGGGGTACCGGTTGATCTCCTACGCGATCTGGTGGATCCGCGCATATATCCAGAATTTCATTATCAAGACTTGGAGTCTGGTCAAAATAGGTACCACTCAGACCCAGAAGAAGCTCTTCTACAGTCTCGGAAAGACCAAGAGGCTCCTCGGCTCGTCGAAAGGGGACGAAAAGAATATCCACGCTCTCGCAGAGGCTCTGGATGTGAAAGACCACGACATAGTCGAGATGGAACAACGGATGAGTCTCAGGGATTTCTCGCTGGATTCGGCTGTGGATGAGGATTCTCAAGTCACCCACCTGGATCTCCTTGCCGACGAGAGGCCGAATCAAGAGGAGCTTGTCGGCCAGATGGAGGAGGAGAGAGAACGGAAAGGACAAGTCCGCCGAGCCCTCCGGTGTCTTAGTTCCAAGGAAAAGTACGTGATAGAAAAGAGAATCATGTCTCATCATCCGGCGACCCTCCAAGAGATCGGGGATTCCCTTAATCTCTCCCGCGAGAGGATTCGACAGATCGAAAACGAGGCTCTGAAGAAGCTGAGGAACGAGTTGGAATACGGCCTTCAGGCGGCAACGGCCTGATGGGGCAGGACAGCTAAGGGGAGAAAGATGCCGGTCTACGAGTATCAGTGTGTGGTGTGCGGAAAAATCTTCGAAGTCCTCCATGGAATCCATGAAGACTACAAAGCCGATTGCCCGAGTTGTCATGGCAGGGTAAAGAGAATCCTGTCACCCTCAAACTTCATTCTCAAGGGAGCCGGATTCTACGTGAACGACTACCCCTCGGAAACCAGGCGGAAGGCCGAATCGAAGGAAAAACATCCGGAAAAGCCGGCAGGGGCTCCAGGTGGAGATAACAAGGCCGAAAAACAGGCGTGACCGGGAGATCGGTCCCGGCCGCCCCGGATTCCCCGTCACGTGGTCGGTATCGGCAGTCAAAAGGGGTTATCTTAGCCCAGAAGCCCTTCCAGGGCCTCGACAAGGGATCTTGCGGTCTGGAGGGTGTCATAGTGAGCAAAACTCGCGCGGCATATACTGTCGCGGCCTAGGTGTCTGTATACGGCAGCAGAATAGTGATTCCTGTCGGCTATCTGAAAGCCGTATTCTTCCCACAGGTATCTCTTGATCTGCTCCGGGCTTGTCCCTTCTATCTCGAATGAGAAGGTAGGGTCTCTCTCAAGAACCCTTTGTGGATCGGTCACCCCGTAACACCGGAACCTCTCTGCATCGAGCGCCTCAAAACCTTCCAAGACCACCTGCGAGAGCTTGCCCTCGTACTCTGTAACCGCCTTCATCACAGAGCTGAATCGCTCCTTCCTCGAGAGGTTCTCACTCCCGGCATCCACCGCGAGCTCGTCGCCCAGCCAAAGCAGATATCCGAGTGCCCCTTCGAGAGAAGCCAGAAGGGCGCTGTTAAGCGTACCCTGTTCAAATTTGTAAGGGGATCGATCCGTGCCGGTCTCGACCCTGTACGGGGCGAGTCTATCGAGAAGAGTCGCCCTCCCCCAGAGCACGCCGAGCATGGGCCCGAACACCTTGTAGCCCGAAAAGGCCAGAAAGTCACAGTCCATCTCTCGAACGTCGACGGGCCCGTGCAAGGCGTGGTGCACGGCATCTACACAGATGAGACAAGTGGGCGACTTTTCTCGGATAAGAGGGATAACGTCCCTCAGTGGAACCACCGAGCCGAGCCCGTTCGAGGCCATGGCAAGGGCGACGAGTCCGGTCTTTCCGTCGACCAGGGAGAGCAAGCTGTCCACATCGAGGCGGCCTTCGCCGTCGACTCTCGCCCGCCGGATCTCACATCCCCTCTCTTCTCCCCAGACATCCTCCCAGGGGGATATGTTGGCCATGTGATCGAGGTCGGTGACGACGAGGTTGTTCTCACTATTGAGAATGGCCCGAAGGGAATAGGCCAGATTGAACAGGGCATGGGTGGTTGAGAAGTGAAAACTGATCTCCTCGGGTCTGCTCGCGTTGATGAAATCGGCGACGAGTTGCCGGACTCGCCACTGGAGTTGATCCGTGGCTATCTCGGCCGGGTCGACATCACCGGGCTGGGGGTTGGCTGAGCCGGCTGTTTGGGCGAGGGCATGGACCGCGGAATCGACCATGAGTGTTCCGCCCCCGCTGTTGAGGTAGGTTCTTCTATTCCCGTAGAGGTCCTGTTCCAGCTGAGGAAACCTCTGCCGTATCTTGGGGTGAATCTCCACGAAGCGGTCGGTCACAGAGGGGTAGAACATCGTCTCTGCCCAATAGAGAACACTGCCGAGGATCGGATAGAATCGAAAAACGAATCAATCCTAAAGCATCCGGACCGGCTTTTCAAGGCCTTTACCCCCCTGAAGCCCTCTTCACAGCCTCCCTGAGGCCGGGGAAAGGCAAAAATGCTTGACAATCCCTTTCCATCGGGTTATCTCTGTAGCGTAATTTTTCCGATGAACCGCATGCCCATGACAGCCACGTCGAATCCTCTTCCAAGGTTCCCGGGTTTAGATCCAGCCATGTCTACGACGATGGGGGCGCTTCCATGAGCCGAATCGACCTTTTCAAAAACCTGACGGTCCTCTCCCTCGAGCAGGCCACAACCCTTCCCTATCTGACCTGGAGACTCGTTCACCAGGGTACCACGGTTATCAGATTGGAGCACCCTGTACACGGCGACCCCAACAGGCGAATCGGTGACAACGTGCTTGGGGAGGACCGGATGCTCTCGTACTTCTTGGCCATAAACTCCGGCAAGAAGGCGATCACCCTCGATCTTTCCAAGCCCGAGGGACAGGAGATTCTCAGAAAGCTCATCATCGAGCTCGATGTGGACATATTCACCACCAATCAACTCCCCAGAAACTACGGCAAGCTCGGGATCGACTACGAGATCCTGAAGACCGTCAAGAAGGACATAATCTGGCTCGGCCTGACAGGTTTCGGCCCTGCCAGCAATGAGGCGGCCTATGATCCAATCCTCCAGGCGAGAGGCGGGCTGATGGAACTGACCGGGGAAAAGGGAGGACCGCCCCAGGTGGTGGGAATCCCTCTTGCAGACATGGGAGCGAGTGAACACGCCTTTGGGGAACTGATGAAGGCCCTGTACAAGCGTGCTGTAACCGGGGAGGGGAGCCGCATCGATGTCTCCATGTTCCAGAGCACGGTCTCGTGGTGTACGGTGCCCATAACCCTCACCAGGAGCTTCGGCAAGAGGATCTCCAGAAGGGGCAATACCCATGAATTCTTTGCACCCGTGTCGGTCTATGCCACCAAAGACGGGTATATCTATCTTGCCATCGGAAACGAGAGGCAGTGGAACACTCTGGTCTCCATGGCCGAGTTCAAACATCTGGCAAGGGAGCAGTACCAGACCAACGCGGGACGGATAGCGGATGTCCAAGAGCTGAACAGAGAGATCGAAAAGGTGACAAAGACAAAGACAACGAGAGAGTGGATCGATATCTTCGTGAGGGCGACGATTCCGGTTGCCAAGGTCAACAACATCGACGAGGTTACCCAGGACCCTCACATAAGAGACGTTCTCATCCGGTCCGAGGACCCTGTCACAGGGACACGCCTCACCCTTTCCCCGCCCCCTGTGACGACAGACTACCTCAGATCAGTCGATTTCACCCTTAGCTTTCCTCCCCGTTTCGGAGGCCATAACGAGGAGATCTATGGGGGCGTCCTGGGCTACAGTGCCGAACAACTCAGGAACCTGAGGGAACGCCAGATCATCTAGGTAATGATCACTGAAAGACGGCCGTGGGGCCGGCATTACGGATTTTCTGAGGCTGCCATTCCTGCCGAGAAGCCTCTCCGAAGAGGCCGGTTCCTGTTGTCTGAGGCCGCCCGGCTGTGTTCAGGGTGTTCCGCGCCTCCATGATGATGACTGGCCGTGTCGGAGGTATGGAGATCAGGAAGGAGGCTTAGTTCATGGCCCTCGATTTCAGTTTCACAGAGGAGCAGGAGTTTTTCAGACAGACCATCAGGGACACTGTGGAACGCCTGATCATCCCCAGGGCGCAGGAACTCGACGATACCGAGGAGTGGCCGGAGGACATATGGAGGGAATTCGCCTCTCTCGGTTGGCTCGGCCTTCGTCACGAGGAGAAATACGGGGGCATGAACCAGCCGGTGATCAACCAGATGATCTTCTATGAGGAGCTCTTCAGGGGCTCCCTGGGTTTTGCCATGGCGACGGCCATGCAGGTCCTGATGGGTACCTATTTTATCAAACGATTCGCCACCGAAGAAACAAAGCAACGAATCCTTGTTCCGGCCATCAAGGGGGAAAAGAAATGCGTCATCTGCTTTACGGAAGACCAATCAGGATCTGACCTGGCAGGCACACGGACCCGGGCAACCAAGGTCCCCGGGGGATGGAGGATCAACGGAACAAAGCAGTGGGTAACCCAGGGGCCCCTGGCGGACGTGGCAACCGTGCTGGCCACCACCGACCCTTCCAAGGGGCTCAAAGGACTCGACTTCTTCCTCGTGGAGAAGAAGACAGAAGATCGAGACGGCTTTGTGCCGGGCCAGATTCTTCACAAGGTGGGCGGCCGTTGTGCCATCACAGGGGAACTCGTCTTCGACGACGTTTTCATCCCTGATGAGAACTTCCTGGGTGAAGAACTCGGCAAGGGCGTCCGTCATGCGAACGAGATACTCAATGAAGTCAGGATCATGACGGGGATGAGCGCTCTTGCCATCGCCAAGTGCGCCCTCGAGGATACGGGCGAATACGCGAACAACAGGATCGCCTTCGGCAATCCCATCGGAACCTACCAGCTTATCCGGGAGAAATTCGCGAGGTGCTGGGCCTGGTACGAAGCCGCCAGGACACAGTGTTACAAGTGCGCCTGGATGATCGAAAACGCAGACACCTGCGGTATCAGCTTCAGGGAGCTCGTGGAACTGTGTATGGCCGCAAAGTTCCATGCCACCGAGATGTGCATAACAACCGTGGAAGAGGCCATGCGGGTCTATGGTGGGAATGCCTTCTGCACCGAATACCCTGTCCAGAGATACTGGAAGAACGCAATGTACGCCCTCTATGGAGGGGGAACCCACGAGGTGATCAAGGATTACCTCGGGCGAATGTACCTGAAAAAACAGGCGGTTTGACCTCGGGAGGAAGACTGGATGAATATCTGTGTCCTTGTCAAGTACGTACCCGATACCGAAGCGATTGTCAGGATCCGGTCTGATTCGGAACTGGAGATCGAGAACAAGTATTTCACGAATTTTTTCGATGAGATAGCCATCGAAGAGGCCGTGAAGTTGAAAGAGAAGTTCGGCGGCACGGTTACCGTCGTGACCGTGGACAACAGGAGAATCGACGCCCTGAGAAGAGGGATAGCCATGGGGGCGGACCATGCGGTCCAGATCAGTGATGCGGCCCTGGAGGGGTCCGACTCATTTGGAATCGCAAGGGTACTGGCGGCCTTCCTCAAGAAGGAACCGTGGGATGTCATCCTCTGTGGCCGCCAGGCCATGGACGATGATGCCGCCATAGTCGGCCCTGCCGTGGCAGAACTGCTCGATCTCCCCCACGTGAGTTCGATCCTGGGACTCGAAATCGCTGAAGACGGCAGGTCTGCACGGGTGGCTCGCCAGGTCGAGGGGGGCAGGGAGATCCTCCTCTGTCCTCTTCCCGCCGTGCTGACGACTCAAAAGGGCCTGAACACCCCGAGAATTCCCCAGGTAATGGGCATGATGAAGGCGATGAAGGTCCAGGTCAGAAAGCTCGATCTCGGAGCCCTGGGCGTCGACCCTGCCGAGGTGGGTGAACGAGGCCGGAAGGTCAGGATTCTGAGGTATCTCCCCCCACCCAAGCGGTCAAAGGCGATGAGAATCGAGGAGGATTTCCCGGACAACGTGAGAAGGCTTGTGAGACTCCTCAGGGAAGAGGCGAAGGCCCTCTAGAGGGGGTGTCTTCAAACCGAAAGACCGTATCCTATAAAAGGAGATATCCATGGGCGGAGAGGTTTGGGTATTTGTTGAGAGCGTAGAGGGCGCCATCCGCAAGGTCAGCCTCGAACTGTTATGCGCGGCTGATGGATTCTCAAAGGAGATCGGGGGACCTGTTGGAGCCGTGCTCCTGGGAAGGCCCACGGATTCGGCACTGGAGAATCTCCGGTCTTACGCTGACCGGGTCTACCTTGCCGAAGATGAGAGACTCGCAGCCTACACCAGCGACGGCTACACACTCGCTCTCGCCTCCCTTGTCAGGAAGCACGGTCCCGCTGTCCTGCTGGCCGGTTCCACCTCCACGGGCAGAGACCTCTTTCCACGGGTCGCGGTGCGTCTGAAAACCGGTCTCATCCCCGACTGTACTGGTCTGGCAATCGGCGACGAGGGGAGACTCCTTGCCACTCGCCCGATATACGGAGGAAAGGTCTTCTGCCAGGTCTCAATCCCCGAGGCCTCCCCTCAGATGGCAACGGTAAGGCCCAACACGTTCACCTTGGAAAAGATGAACAAGAGGGCTGAGGTGATCCGGGACACCACAGGTCTCGAGGGGGGCGAGATCCGGCAGAAAGTCGAGGGGGTTGAGAAGACCACCCAGGAGAAAGTCGACGTGGCTGAAGCCGAGGTGGTTGTCGGCGTGGGTCGAGGCATCAGGGACCCGGGCAACTTCAAGGCCGTTCAGGACCTGGCAGATGCCCTGGGAGCCACCATCGGTGTCACCCGGGCTGTGGTGGACAACGGGTGGTGGGATGTCAACGATCAGATCGGCAAGAGCGGCAAGAACATCTCGGCGCGGCTCTACTTTGCCTTCGGCCTGTCAGGGGCCATCCACCACGTCCTCGGGATCCAGACCTGCAAGACGGTTGTGGCCGTCAACACCGATACCAACGCTTTGATCTTCAACTACGCGGACTATGCCCTGGTGGGAGACATGATGGAGGTGATCCCGGCCCTCAAGGAGGAGATCACGAAGATGAAGGACGAGGTCTGAGTAGACTCGCAGGGGCTGAAACGCTGAACCGGTCAGGCGACACCCCCCGGTAGAGCAGAGGTCGAAGTGGAAAGAATCGATGTAGTAATCGTGGGAGGAGGCCTGGCAGGTCTCTCCTGTGCCTATGGATTGGCCGACTCGGGACTTACGGTGCTGGTGCTCGAGAGGGGAGACTTCTCTGGAAGCAAGAACGTCACGGGCGGCAGAATCTATCTCGAACCCGTCCGGAGGCTTCTCCCCGACCTGTGGGACGAGGCCCCCCTGGAAAGGCACGTGGTACGGGAAAGACTCACGCTGCTGGGCAGGACGAACTCAACATCCATCGACCATTACAGCGACAGGCGCGACCAGCGCCCCTATCCGAGCTACACCATCCTCCGGGCTAGGTTCGACCGGTGGCTTTCCGAGAAGGTGGCCGAGAGAGGGGGCTTCGTTATCCCCCAGAAGCGGGTAGACGACCTGCTCATGGATGGAAAGAGGGTGGTGGGAGTAACAGCAGGAGATGAAGAGATCCCTGCGCGGGTCGTTGTGGCTGCCGACGGCGTGCTCTCCTTCCTGGCAGAGAGAGCCGGCCTTAGGAGGGACTTCGAGCCTGAGGATCTCGCCGTGGGGTACAAGGAGATCATCCACCTGGGGGACCGGAAGATCGAGGACCGCTTCAACCTGGAACCGGGCCAGGGAGCGGCCCAACTCTTTGTGGGAGCTATCACCGGAGGTATGATGGGCGGCGGTTTCATATACACCAACAAGGAGACCATCTCCCTGGGTATGGTCCTCGGCCTCGCACCCTTGACCCGGTTGCAGAACGGTATCGAAGCATACCGGCTCCTCGATGCATTCAAAGAACGCCCCGAGATCAGACGGCTTGTCGAGGGAGGGGAGACCGTAGAGTACTCGGCTCATCTCATTCCGGAGGGCGGAATTCGCAGATTGGCAGGCCTTGTGCGCGATGGAATGCTCGTGGTGGGCGATGCCGCCGGATTCGGCCTCAACATGCTCGTCACGGTCCGCGGCATGGAGTACGCCATGATCTCAGGTGTGCTGGCCGCAGAAACGATCAAGCGTGCCGCACAGTCGAACGATTTCTCGGCTTCCACCCTCTCCCACTATGAATACCTCTTGAAGCGGAGTGTGATCATCAGGGATATGGAGACATTCAGACGTTCCGCCGAGATACTGAAAAACCCGAGACTCTTTTCCCTCTACCCCCAGTCCGTCTGTGACCTTTTAGAAAAGGTGATGGAGATAGACGAAAAACCGAAAGAGAGGCTCTCCTCCACCGTTTTCAAGGAACTTCGAAGAAATATCCTCACCCTCCGGGGGATCAAGGATCTCTGGAGCCTACGGGGTATCTAGCCACTGAAGGAATCGCCATGGAAATCCAGGAAAAACTGGCCGTCGATGCCTTCAAGAACGATACGGAAAGCCACATCACCCTCGACCAGGAAAAATGCATGATCTGCAGGGAGCGGTTCTGCATATACGCCTGTCCGGCCCATCTTTACGAACTGAACGAGGAGAGCAGAAAAATGCAGGTTGAATTCGCCGGCTGCCTCGAATGCGGAACCTGCCTGATCGCGTGTATTTACGGGGCCGTCACATGGAGATATCCCAGGGGCGAGTTCGGCGTACAGTACCGGTACGGATGAGCCGGAGTATCTCCCCCCCTCGCACCATCCTTAGATCGGATACCTGGAAAAAGAGAAGAAAGCCCTGTAACCTCATCGACCGGCAGGACGCTTGAAACGGACCGGCCGGGCCGGCCATCCTCTTCCTTCTACAGGATGTGAGGCTCCGAGAGATTCGATTCATCTTCCGGGCCCGGACTGCCGATAAAGATAGAGGATGCCTGTCGTCTTTTTGTTTCTCAAGGGGGCAGCCTTCGGCCCTGTGAGCGGCCGGCGATACAAGACGCTGGAAAAGACGTCCGATAGCCTTTCGGACCAGAGACAAAACGTCGTCTTCGAGGGTGGCGTGACAACATGAAGCAAAGGGGAGACAAATCGCAGGAGGATCTATCAGGGATCTTCACCATCGACCCCGGACAGGTGGACAGGCAACCGGCTCGGCCACCTGAAATTGTCCGGAGAAAAGCAGGCAGAAAAGAGGCCGAATCCGCTCCAGAGAGAATCGAGCAGATGGGAGGAAGAATCGGCATTCAATCGGATGAATCGGGAGCCGCACAAAACCGGGGAACCGGACCGTCCAAGGACCGGAAGGGTAGGTTCAGCCTCTGCATAAACCAGATCGATACGGAGGAATCCAAACACAGAATAGCAAGCCACCTCAACGGTCTCTTGAACTTGGATTATCTCGTTATCAAGAATGACCTCTTGAGAAGAACCCCGGCTCTCGTGCCCGGCCAATACAGCTACGACGAGGCGGTAAGAATCAGAGGAGATCTCGAAGAGCTGGGATCGAAGGTGTTGATCATCCAGGCGAAGCCAGAGAACAGGGCACCGGCACCGGGGGCTTCCCAGATCCAACGGGCAAGCTCTGTCCTGATAGCAGGCGTCCTGGTGTTGCTCTCCCTTTTCTTCTTGCTCATGATGAATCGTTCTCAGGATGGAAGAGAGAATCTGAAAACCGAGGCCATGTTCGCTTCACGGAAACAGGAGGCTCTCCAGGAGAATGGCCCGGAAAAGAAGGCGGATCTTGCACTCGCCGGAGAGGCTGTCGAGGCCCTGCTGGTGCTCGATGCGGACTACCGGAGCGGGATCTCATATCAGGCCTATGTGGATGAATTGGAGAATGCCAAATCCAGAGTCGAGTCTTTCATGGACAGCGATGAGGCACGAAAGAGACTCACACTGGCCCACTCGATCGGGAATATCCTGATCCATTACGAAAACGTGGCTGAGCTTTGGAGATACAAGGTCAACAACGGCGCCGCCTACCTGTCCCAAGAAGCCGATGCAGCGCGATCCCTGCTCAGGATCTATCCCCGGGCGGCAAGACCCAAAGAAAACGGCGGAGCAAGGGGGACCACAGATAACCAAAGGCAGGTCCTCTGGATCGATCCTCTCATCTCCATCATGGCGACTGAGGCCTCCAAGGAGCTGAAGAGGGTCTCAAGGATACTGGGAGTGGCCTGCCCGGTCTCGGGGCATGCCTCATAACGACGGGCCCGCCGCCTGACCTTGACAGATTTCTCCCTGCCATCTATAATGGGTGCCGTGCTGCGGCGCCTGTCAGCCATTTCCCCAAGCCTTGTTCAACCTCGCAATTCCACCGGCACCTTTGACGGGCCATGAAGGTGAGAGTGGGCGAACCCCATGAGAAAGGGGATTGTGAAGGGGGATCCATGGACTTCGAATTGAGCGAAGAACAGAGAGACATCATCAAGGCTGCCCGGGAATTTGCCGAGGGGGAATTCCCGGATTTGGCCCAGGAGTGCGACCGCTCGGAAGAGTTCCCCAAAGGTGTCTGGAAAAAGGCCTGCGAGCTTGGCTTTGTCGGGGTCTTTATCGAGGAAACCTATGGAGGGGCCGGGCTTGGATTTCTGGAGCACTGTCTGATAAACGAGGAGTTCTGGAGAGTGGATCCCGGAATCGCCGGATCTGTCCTGTCAGCCACTTTCGGTTCGGAGATGATCCAACTCTTCGGCAATGAGGAGCAGAAGACCAGATGGCTCCCTCCTCTGGTTCGTGGAGAGGCCATCACCGGAGCCGCCATCACCGAACCCGATGCAGGAAGCGATGTGGCCTCGGTCAAGACCACGGCCACCCTGGAGAATGACGAGTATGTCATCAACGGTAACAAGATGTTCATCACCAATGGAACGATCGCCGATTTCCTCCAGGTCCTCTGCCTGACAGAGCCAGAGGCTCCTTCCAGGCATGACCGTTTCAGCGTGATCACGGTCGAGACGGATCGAAAAGGTTTTGAAGCCAACAAGCTGACCAACAAACTGGGGATCCGGGCTTCGGACACGGCCGAGATCTCTTTCAGTGATGTCAGGGTGCCGAGGGGAAACCTGGTGGGAACCCCCGGCCGCGGATTCCAACAGCTCATGACCTTCTTCGATCATACCCGCCTCCACATATGCGCCCAGGCAACCGGTCTGGCCCAGGGAGCGATGGAGCAGGCGATCGACCACGTGCGGCAACGGAGACAGTTCGGTAAAGCTCTGGCCTCCTTTCAGGCGGTTCAGTTCAAGATCGCCGAGATGGCCACCCGCATCGAGGCGGGACGTACCCTTTACCAGAAGGCCGCCTGGCTCGTCGACCAAGGCAAGGTGGACCCACACCTGATCTCCATGGCCAAATGGTTCACAGGGGAGACCGCTGTCCACGTCGCAGACGAGGCCCTCCAACTCCACGGAGGCTACGGATATATCGGCGACTACAACATCGAGCGATTCTATCGAGACTCAAAAGTGGTCGAGATATACGAGGGAACCAAGGAGATAGAGAAGATCATCATCGCCCGGAATCTATTGGGCAGGTATTGAAAATCCCTCAAATAGGCCGGATACACTCGCCAAGCGCTCCTCTGCATCGCCTTTCCGGGTTTCTTCTGAAACCCGAAATCTTCAAGAAAGGAACAGTCATGAAGACCAGCTATGATCTCGAGGGTAAGGTCGCCATAGTCACAGGTGGGGGCAGAGGTATCGGCAGGGCCATCGCCCTGGCTCTTGCCCGTTTCGGGGTCAAGGTGGCGATTGCCAGCAGAACCCCGGAGGAACTGGAATCCGTGGCCGGGGAGATCCGTAAGGGGGGAGGTGAGGCGGTCCCCCTGGTGACGGACATTACAGATAGCAGGCAGTTGGAACTCCTCGTCGAGGCCACGGTGAGTGAATTCAAGCGGATCGACATTCTGGTCAACAATGCGGCCAGGAGTTTCCTCAAGTCCCTTATGGAATTGCGGGAGGACGGCTGGAACAAGATCTTCGACACCAACTGCAAGGCCCCTTTTCTCCTCAGCCGCGCCGTGGCTCGGCATATGATCCAACAGGGGGGAGGCGGAAGAATCATAAACATCACCACCATAGGAGCCGAAAGGGCCGGAGCCGGCATGGGTGCATACCACGCCAGCAAGGCGGCCCTCAAGATGCTCACCATGTGTATGGCCGCTGAGTGGGCACAGTACAATATCAATGTCAACGCCGTAGGGCCCGGATTCACAAGAACAGCCTTCAGTGAGCCTGTGTGGAGCACTCCTGAAGTGCAGGACCGGATTGTCAAGAGAATCCCCAAAGGTCGCATCGCGGAGCCGGAAGAGGTGGTCGGAGCGGTTCTGTTCCTGGCCTCCGACGCCTCGGATTATATCACAGGCCAAACCATCTACGTAGACGGTGGCACCATGGTCGCCCTTTAGGGTCTGCCCACAGGCAAGGGGAGGCTGTCCGAGCAATGGGAAGGATCAAGGCGGCGATCTTCGATATGGATGGTCTCATGGTGGAGACCGAGAGTCTCTACTTCCAGGCCGAGTCCGAGGTCGCCAGGCGGTACGGGAAGACTTTCACCCGAGAAGTCATGGAGAAGATGATGGGCTACAAGGCCACCCGGTCGATACAGATCATGATGGAAGCCCTTCTCATACAAGGAGACGTCCACGAGATCGAGACCTTGCGTGACGACCTTTACAGGGAGCTCCTCCTGAAGGGTGTCAAACCCATGGACGGGCTCTTCGACCTTCTCTGCTGGCTTGAGAGTCATGGTTTTCGTAAGGCCGTGGCCACCTCCTCGAAACCGATCTTCAAAGAGATCATTTTCGACCGCCTCCACCTCCACGACCGGTTCGAGCTGGTCGTGACCGGAGAAGACGTCTCCAGAGGCAAGCCATCGCCTGAGATCTATCGACTCGCTCTCCACAGGCTCGGACTCGGCCCGCGGCAGTGTGTGGTATTGGAGGATTCGGCCGTGGGTCTGAAATCCGCAAAAGGGGCAGGATGCTCCTGCATCGTAGTGCCCAACGATTACACCCGCAACCAGGACTTCTCCGGTGCGGACCTGGTCGCTCCCCATCTATTTCACGAAGGAATAAGGCGCTTCTTCCAGACGACATAGGACTGCCTTTGCCGGGCGATCCATCCCCGGCGGGCCCGGGGAGACGGAGAATCGTGAGGTCTGCGACCTGCGAGACCTTTGGCCCAAGAATCGGGGAACTCAGCGAGACCGGCTATTGACTTGCGGCCGAGAAGCCAATATATAGTTATACTTCGGGATCAAAACTGACACGTGTTTCAAGATATCGGTTTTTCCGGGAGCAAGGAGAATGCGCAAGAAGGAGAATAAGATCTACATTATCGACGTCACGAACCGGGACGGCGTCCAGACCTCCCGGTTGGGCCTGGCCAAACTCCAGAAGACCATCATCAACCTGATGTTGAACGAGATGGGAATCTACCAGAGTGAGTTCGGATTCCCTGTGACACGCCACGAAACCCACTACCTCAACGCGAACCTGAAGCTCGCCAAGATGGGGGTTCTGAAACCGATCATCCTCAGCGGATGGATAAGGGCCATCGTGGGAGACGTCAAACAGGCGCTGGCTCTCACAGAGGTGGAGCATCTCAACATCTCGGCCTCCACTTCAAAACAGATGATCCGGGGAAAATACAGGGGCAAAAGGTCAGGCAACGATGTGATCAAGGACATGACCGAAGCCCTTGACTATGCCAAGACCCATGGGATCAAGACCGTGGGCGTCAATGCCGAGGATGCATCGAGGACAGATCTGGATTTTCTCATCCGGTTCGCCCTGGCCGCCAAGGACCACGGGGCGGACCGTTTCCGATACTGCGATACCCTCGGTTATGAGGACCCCTTCACCATCTACGATAGGATCAAGACAGTCGCCCGGAAGGTGGAGATCCCCATAGAGCTCCACTGCCACAACGATCTGGGCATGGTCGTCGCCAATTCGGTGGCAGGAGCCAAAGGGGCAATCGATGCCGGCGTGGACGCCTATATCAATACCTGCATAAACGGAATGGGTGAAAGAGCCGGCAACGCCGATCTCGTATCCGTCATTCTGGCCGTGCAGAAATCGAGCGGATTCGCCGACAAGTACCAACTCGACGAGCGCGTCGACCTCTCTAAGTCCTGGCAGATTGCCACCTACGCCTCCTATGCCTTCGACGTGGCCGTCCCCATCAACCAGCCAGGGGTGGGGGCCAATGCCTTTGCCCACGAATCAGGGATTCACGCCGACGGTGCCCTCAAGGACCGGCACAACTACGAACTCTATGACTACGAGGAGCTAGGCAGAGGGGAGCCGGAAATCATAGAAACCGGGAGGAAGATAACCGCAGGCGAGTACAGTGGAATCAGAGGATTCCGCAATGTCTACGAAAAGCTCGAAGTGCGCTTCAATGACGACGAGGAGGCGACGAGAATCCTCGAACTGGTCAGGTATGCCAACGTCCACACCCAGAAGCCCCTTACCAAGCGGGAATTGCTCTTCATCGCCCGGTATCCTGAGATCGCCAAGGAACTGATGACGTTCACCCCCCTGGCGGAATGGGAAACCAAGAAATGACACGAGCCTTCAGGGATTTCCATGGTCCGTGGGCCTAGAGGAAAGCTCCCGATGAAAAGATTTCTTCGACACACTCCTCGAGCCAACCCATTTCATAGGCCAGATCGAGCACGGTGTACCGTTCGCGGATCATCTGTGCCAGGAAGAAGGTCTCCCTTACCTGCCCGCGCGAGAGATTGATCTGATCCGGTGAGGTGGGGCACTTTGCCCTGGCCAACATCCCCCTCAATTCCGAATAGGGGAGCAACTGAGCTTTCACCCTCGACCGCAGGACGTCCCACCGGGATCGAACCAGTGCAAGCCTTTCCCGCAGTTCGTCCTTTGTCAGATGTTTCGCCAGAGTCGTCGCAACGATCCGGTCCACGACTCCTTTGCCCGCTTGATCGACGATTCGCCTGCCCAGGGATTGGCCGGCCGACAGGCTCTCACTGTCTCTAGGACCCACTCCCGTGCCTGCCGGATTACCGAAAAAAGCGCCTCGGACCTGGTTTTGCCGGTCTTCCAGACTGGGGTACCGATCGCAGGCGGCATCGACATCGAGCCGCCCGATCTCTCTGGCAAAAACCGTCTCCAACATGGCCGAGGCGGCAAGGGTTCCAATGGCGACCTTGAAACCGTGGGAAACCGGAATCCCGTCTTTCTCCAGATTCAGCATCTCCCAAACGTGGCTGAAATGGTGTTCCGTTCCCGATGCCGGGCGGGAACTCCTCTGAGCCTGCATGGCCAGACCCGATACTGTCAGACCTTCAAAAAGCTGCTCAATGGCATGGAGGTCCCCTTCCAGGAGTCTCTCGGGTTGGCCCAACCACTTGCGCAGATCCTTCTGTACCATTTCCCAAGTGAAAGGGTTGACGGCCTCTACATTGACGCTGTCGGCGATAATCCAATCGGCTCCGGCCGTAATCTTTCCGAGGAGATCGCCGTAACCCGCGGCGGTCATCTCCGGCGGGGCGTCTTTCAAAACGCGTGTATCCGCAACAATCGCCAGGGGAGCCGGAGAATCGATTGTCTGCTTGAAACCATCCACCAGTATCGCGGCGCCATAGGCGGAGTAACCATCGACTGAGGCGGCCGTAGGCACAACCATGTACTTACGGCCGCTTTCGTGTGAGGCCAACTTTGTAATATCATTGATGGTCCCCGATCCCACCGCGATCGGAATCGCATCGCACTCGACCAGGAATTGCCTCAGATCCTCCACATGCCTGTAGTCGGCATGGAGCGTCGGCGTACCTGGAAAAACGAATTTTCCTGCAACATCAAGCCCGGCGCCATACAACCCATCGATTACCATTCCCCCGGCTGCCCTGAAGGTATTGTCATCTGCAACAACAGCGATTCTGGAACCCGGAAAGCTCCTCTTGGCAGCCCCCGGGATTTCAGAGACGAACCCGGGTCCCATCAGGAATTCGCGGGTATAACTAACAGACTGGAGAAGTCTTTCGATCCTGGCTTTATCCATCACAGACGCTTCCCCGGCGGCCTTCTCCGCCCTATGAAGACCTTGCAGGTACTATATATACTCTTATCGAGCCGTACAGGTCAATAGCAACGGGCTCCTCCCGGCGGAGGAGAGCCGAACGCCGGAAATACGGGAAGACCCCGGTCCATTTCTGATTGACATACAAGGCCGGTTTCCCTATACTGCTCTCCGTGGCAAGGAAGTAACTGAAATGGAGTACATAGGATCTTCGTGCGAGTGACTTACTCCTTGTCGGCAGACAAACAGGAGGGGAGGGAGGGCTAAGTGCGGCTTCGCATTGGACTGATAACCGACATTCACAGTGGACCGGATATGGATACGCGTCTCGGATCGGCTGCGTTCCCTCTTTTGGATAGGTTCGTGAAGGAGATGTCACGGCGATTTCGGCCGGATCTGATCGTCGACCTTGGAGACCGTATCAACGACGTCAGCGCAAGCGAGGATGTGGAGAGAATCGGAAGGGTGAAGAGTCGTCTGGAATCGGTCGGCGTTCCGGTCCTCTTCCTTCACGGGAACCACGATTTGATCAATATAGACAAGCGACAGATGCGGGAACTTCTCGGCAAGAAATCCGATTACGAATCGATGGACTTTATGGGGTACCACCTGGTTCTTCTGAACACTCAGGATCCGACATTCGGCGGAGTGGGCGGCACCATCTCAGAAGATCAGCTCAGGTGGCTCGACGAGGACCTTGACAGGTGCACTGGTCCTGTCTTGATTTTTTCCCACCACCCCCTTGACGAACAGAAATTCGACTCTCACTGGTTTTTCGCGAAGCATCCGGACTTCGCTCTGGCGGTAAACCGCGAGCGATCACGGGCTCTCTTCGCGCGTTCCGGCAAAGTCAAGGCCGTCTTCAACGGGCATATGCACTGGAACAACGTGGAGGTGATCGATGGAATTCCGTATATCACCATCGGATCCCTCGTGGACGGCGGCCTCACCGACGGACGCCCGGCCAGTGCTTTTGCCGAGGTGACCTTGGATGAAGGCGTACGGGTCAGCGTCGAAGTGAGGGGAGAACTGCCGATGTCGTTCTCGTATCCGTGATGCGAGTACCCGCCTCCCAACACCCCCCTACGTGTCACCCTGCAAGTGGGGAACGGCTTCCCTCTGCCGGCCCAAAAAACAGGGGCGGTCGGTCTACCCGGCCGCCCCAACGGCGTAGGTCTTAAGGCGCCGAGGCGTGATCCTTGTTGTAAGGAGCCATGATCTGGTTGGCCTTCTTCTGCGCCTCTGCTGCGGCCTTCTCAACGGTCGTCTTGTTGTTGAGGAGCGCGTGCATCTCGTCTTCGAGGGCCTTGCGGACGGCGATCGAATTGTAGACCTGGAGGATCGGATAACCGTAGAGTCGGAGCTGGTCCAACCCCACCACGGCATCCGGGTGGGCCGCGGTGAATTCCTTCATCACCGGGAGGTCGTAGGAGCTCTTACGCGGTGCAAAGTAGCCCGTAAACCGGCTCCAGCGGGCGAGGTTCTCGGCGTTCGTAAGCCACTTCAGGAAATCCCAGGCAGCCTTCTTCTTCTCAGGGCTCAACCCTTTCATTATCACCATGAACGCGCCGCCGAGGGGCGCCTTGTGGCGCACGTTCCTCGGAATGAAGGCGACGTTGTACTTGAACTTCGCATTCTTCCGCACGGCGGTGAGGGAACCCGTACTCAGCATGACCATCGATGCCTTTCCAGCAAAGAACGCGGCTCCGACCTCCCTGCCTTCGGTCACACCCGCAGGCATCACGCCGTGTTTGTAGACGAAATCGTACCAGAGTTGAAGCGCCCCCTTGGTTGTAGGGGTGTCGTAGTAGACCTCGCCACGGTAGTCGGTGTTGAAGAAACGGCCGCCGTTCGTGAGGGTCAGCGCCTCCAAAAGCCAGCCGAGGTAGTCGTAGTTCGAGGGCATCATGATGCCCCAGCGGATGACCTTGTTGCCCTGTTTCTTGGTCAGCTTCTTGGCCGCAGCAACGAGCTCCTTCCAGGTGGCCGGAGGCTTCTCGCAGCTGAGGCCGACCTCTGCCAGATGCTCGCAGTTGACGTAGAGCAGGGGAGTCGACATCTGGAACGGCACGGCGACGATCGTGCCGTCGAAAATCGCGTTGGGGTGGGCAGCCTCCCAGAAGTCAGCGAAAAACTCCTCGGGGTCCATGCCGTCCGCCTTGATCATTGGGTTGAGAGGCTCGAGATAGTCGCTCAGTACGAAGTCGAATATCGAGAAAGGCGACATCAACACGACCGCCGGGGGTTTGCCGGCCTCGAAGGCCGCCTGGGCCTTGATCTTTGTCTCGTCGTAGGTGCCGGTATAGGCGGCGATGACCTTTACCTGGTCCTGCATCTTGTTGTACTCGTTGACAATCTTGGTCATCTCCCGAGCCAGCGGTCCTTCCACCATGGTCGGGAAGAAATACTCGATCTTGGTTCTCGCAAATGCCGACAGGGGCAACACCATTGCAACGATTGCAAGGACCACAACTGCCACTACTGCGTGCCTTGAAAGCTTCATCAATCCATCCTCCTTTCCAGATGATCAGATCACAATACGAGATCCGTCGACACCAGGGCGGCTCCGCCCTATACACGATCCACACGGGGTAACGCCTATCCGCTCAAACCCTTTGATTCACCTCCTTTCTCGATTGTTCAGGATACGGCCAAGCAAGAAACTATTTGATCCCCGAGAACATGAAGCTGTTCACGAACTGCTTCTGGAAGGCGATAAAGGCGACCCCCAGCGGAAGAATTACGATCACGGTGCCGGCTGCGATGACGCCCCATTCAGATGCTCCCTCAGCGGCCTGGGTGAAACTGGCCAGGCCGATTGTCAGCGTCCGCGTGCTGGGGGAACTGGTCACCATCAAAGGCCAAAGGTACTCATTCCAATGATAAACAACGCTGACGATCCCAAATGCGGTCAGGGCCGGCCTGGCAAGGGGCAGCAAAACATGCCACAGGACCTGAAAGAAGGAGGCACCGTCGATTATCGCCGCTTCCTCGAAATCCGCGGGAATCGTCTTGAAAGTCTGCCGCATGAGAAAGGTGCCGAAGGCAGAAGCAAAATAGGGGGCCATGATCCCCAGCAGGGTATCATACAGGCCCAATTTGACAAGGGTCGACAGGTTGGGGACGATGAGGATCGGCGGAACGATCATGAGTTGCAGGAGAAAAAGGTAGAAAAGCGTATTCTTGAACGGAAAGGTGAGGCGGGCGAATACGTAGCCTGAAAACGAGACCGTAACCAGCTGGACAATCAGGATGCCGAGAACCACGATGACCGTATTCATGTAGTAGATAAGAAACGGCGCGCTCTCCCAGGCCAGTTTGAAATTGATCAAAGAGGGTGAAAAATCCGGCCACAGCGAAGCCATGTCCAGGCCGCCGTAGAGCTTGGGCCGGAACGAGGTTATCATCATCCAGATAAAGGGAGTGGACCAGAAAAAGGCGACCGCGCTCATCACCATGACGAAGACAAAGGCCAGGACCCGCTTTCTAGATTTCATAATGGATCCCTCGTTCGAGCACACGCAATCCCACGATGGAGACGGCCAGAAGGATCACCACGTTCAAAACCGTGGCCGCAGAAGCTTTGCCTACGTCGTAGAACTCGTTCAGATTCTGGTAGATATAGAAGAGCAGGAGATTGGTCGAGTTCTGGGGCCCTCCTTTGGTCATGACGATCACGTGGTCCACGTTACTGAGCATCTGCATGAAGGCGATAACCAGGACAAAGGCGGTGGTCGGCCTGAGAAGGGGCAGAGTGACATAGCGGAGCTGCTGCCACCAATTCGCCCCTTCGATCACCGCCGCTTCGGTCACGTCCTGCGGGATCCCCTGCAATCCGGCAAGAAAAAACACCATGTAGTACCCGGCGTTCTTCCACACCGTGAGGAGCATCAGCGAATAGAGGGCGATATCGGAATCACCCAGCCAGTGGGTCTCGCTAAAGCCGAGTTTGGCCAGATAATAGTCCAGCAAGCCGTAACCGGGAAAAAAGAAAAACCACCAAAGGCCTGCCGCTGCAACAAGCGGAATGAGGGTTGGGAAGAAAAAGAGGGAACGGATAAAGTTGTTGAACCGGTTCGACCTGTTCAACAACAGCGCCAATGCCAAGGCCAGGACGATGCTGGGCACGACCGTGCCAAGGGCGTAAAGGCCATTGTTTTTCATGGCCTTTTGAAATGCCATATCACGGAACATTCGGGCATAGTTGCCGGCACCGACGAAGATCTCAGCCCTTTCTCCATGGGGCTTGGTGAACATGGATTGCCGCAAAACCTTGACCATGGGATAGTAGGTAAACATCGTCAGGAAGAAAAAGGCGGGCAGCAGGAGCAGGTAGGGCTTGAGTTGCGTCCGAACACGAAACCCTTTTGCCGACCTCCATTCGGTCAGTCTCCGAAGCGATCTATCGGCTACATTCATGGCAGGAAAAGTCTTTTCCCAAGGAACTCGAAAGTGACCGCGAGCAAACCTTGCAGAGGGATCTCTCCCCTGTTAAGACGTCAGAATACCAGACCTTGAAACAAATCCCGAATTTCCAGCAGAGATCGGGTGCCAGTCCTTACCGTCTGCCCCATCGGGGAGATCTCTTTATTAGGCAGCAAGTATAGAAGAAATCGAAGTATGTGTCAAGAAAAAACCAGGTGGAGTTTCCTGACTTTTCGAGGACACCCCTGTCCACGAGCGTTGTCGCGCAAACGGTGGAGCAGCATCTCTCCCCCATTCCCCCGTGCGCAGGCGGAACTCGGCATCCTCCAATCGGCCGGGCAAAACGCCACACAGAAGCGGTCACAACGGCAGCCTCGGGATAAGATCGGCCAGATCTGCACTCTCCACAACCAGGTCGGCCTCCCTTACGAGCTCCGGAGAAGAGGAATTGAAGGAGACCCGGAAGCCCGACAGCGAAAACATCCCGAGATCACCCCGGCTGTCCCCCACGGCGACAATCTCTCTGCCTTGGACACCGAACCTCCTCATCACCTCTTCCATCCAGGTCCGTTTGCCGTCATGGGCGACCTTGATCCTCACCTCCCCTGTTAGGACCCCTTTCTCTACGAGGAGGTCGTTGGCCACCGAAAAATCGAGGCCCAGTTCCCGCTCCACCCTCGTGGAAAGTATCGAGAGGCCTGACGAGATCCCTGCCAGCCGCAACCCCTTGGCCCTGAGAAAGTCCCGAAGCTCAAACACCCCCGCATGGTAGGGAACCGAGTCTGCGATTGCCCTCAAGTCATCGGCCCTCATGCCCTTCCACACCATGGCGTCCCGCCTGCAGAACTCCTCGTAAGAGATACTCCCCGCAAGAAAAAGCCTCTGGAAATGCTCGGCGTGACCCTCCCAAGTACCCAGCACCCTGTGAATATGCTGCCAGATGCTCCTCTCGGTGGTCAGCGTCCCGTCCAGGTCGAAAACAACGACCTTGAACCCCTTCATATTCGGTTCTCGCCGATACGGCATCTCGATGGTTTCCCGGTCCTAAACACTACGGGCGGGGTAAACCCCACCCCTACTCTTCTCACGCCCAACGCTGCACGTTATGGGCGGGGCGCCCCCACCTCGTCATCCTCCCATATCCGGAAAGCAGGCATGCCCGTCCGATCCCATCGCTCCCGAACTCTGACTTCCGCCCCCTCACCCCCCTATTCAACACCCAGGCTCCTCTCAAGGGATTCGATCTCCTCCTTGGAACGACGGATGCGGAGGGCCCGATCCTCCTCCCACTTGACATATCCCTTGAGTCTCTTCCTGAGTGCAGAGATGCTCCTCCTGGCAGCAGAAGGGCCGGGGCCTCCAAAAAGCCTCTCTCCCTCCAGGATCCTTGTCGGATCCTGCCATTTGGCCACATCACCGGGTCTCAGCCGCAGCTCAGCCCCGGTCTCTCGCGCCGCATGCTCCAGATCGGCGAGATCCACCTCTTCTCTTCCTGCCGCTTCCGCATGGCGCACGGCCTTCTCCACAAGAATCTTTGCCTGCCGGAACGGGAGACCCGAGTGTTTCACGATCGACTCGAGCAGATGGGTGGCTCCGAGAAACCCCCTGCGCGCCTGGGCTTCCATGACCGCCTCATCGACCCTGAGCAGTTCTATAACCTCTCCCATCATCGAAACCGCTGGGGCACACTCCGCAATCAGATCCATAATCAGATACTTCGTCCACTGGGAATCCCTGTTGTATCCTACCATGTTACCCTTTCCCATGGAGACGAGACCGGCCAGCATGCCGTGGGCCAAGGAGGCCTTGCCCTTGATCACCTCGAGGAGGTCCGGATTCCTTTTCTGGGGCATGATCGAACTTCCGGCAGAGTGCCTGTCGTCCAGTCGAATCATGCCGAACTCCGTGGTACTCATCAGGATGAATGTCTGGGCAGCGCTGCTCAGGTGGTTCATGACCATGGATATGGCAAAGGCCAGATCCGCTTCCGGCTCCCAACGGTTGGTCATGGGATCGGTCGAATGGTCTTGGGGTCCGTCAAAGGCCAGGAGTCTGGAGGTAAGATGACGGTCGATGGCAAAGGAGGTCCCGTACCCGGCCACCCCACCCAGGGGATTCCGGTTGAAGAGGCCGTACCAATTCACAAAACGGAGAAGATCCCTCTCCAGGGGCATGGCAAGACCCATCAGCAGGTGACCGAAGGTGGTCATCATTCCATGCTGGAGATGGGTGAAACCAGGCATGACGGTCCTGACGTGCCGCTCTGCCCGCGTCGCGATCCTCTCGAGGAGATCTATCAAATCCCTGATGAAACCCGATGCCTGATCTCTCAGGTAGAGACGCATGTCCAGGGCGATCTGGTCGTTTCGGCTTCGAGCCGTGTGCATCTTGCCCGCCGACTCGATCCCCCGCCGTGCCGTGAGTTCGCTTTCGACGTTCGAATGAACGTCCTCCCGGGAAGCCTCCAGTCTCAACCGCCCGGACACGTACAGATTCTCGAGCTCCTTCAGACCCGACAGGATCTCCCGGGCGTCCTTTTCCGAGACTATTCCCTGCTTCCAGAGCATGATGGTGTGAGCCCTGCTTCCCCAGATGTCATAGGGAAGGAGCATCTCGTCACAGGGCGGCCTTGCTCGAAGGTCCCGGCCCGAGAGGAAATCGAGAACCCGACGGGGCATCTCATCTTCAAACCTGGCTCCCCAGAGTCTCTCAACCCCCATACTCCCTTCCCCCCGTCACACCTTTCCCTCAAGCCACCCGATCCTGCAACCGCTTCTCCCGTCAAAGGCGGGCACATAGGGCTTGATGTCGAGCAGAGGGCTTCCCTCCAACACGTCGACACCGCGGATCTTGAGAATGTTCCCTTTCTTCTCCAGAAGACGCACCACGCTGAATCCCAACCTGTTCGGCCGCCTGAGGTCCCTTGTGGCAAAGATACCGTGGGTTCTGGTCCCCAGCACGGGCTTCACTTCGAGGCGCGTCTCTCCCGTCTCGTAGTAATACAGCAGGATAATGTGGGAGAATCCTTCGAGATCTCTCAGCCCTCTCTCGTATTCCTTGTTGACTTCGACCCATCCCAACTCATCCGAATGAAAAGACTGGACGGGGATACCGGTCTTGTCCGTGAAAGGGGAGTGAATGACACCGATCGGTTTCAAAAGGATCTCCATCTCCTGGCACCCCTCTCCGTATACTGCAGAGTCACGTGCTTCAAAGATTTCCACAGGCGTGCAGAGATGTCAAGTGAATCTTGTCGCCGGGGTCTCCCGGCTTTGAATCAAGCATCCGTGGAAGTCTTCGAGTCCAAGACCCCTTCTGTCTGACAGTATCACGCCCCTATCCCCTGGCGACATCGCACGAGCGGTTGGCTACCCCTAGGGCGAGGCCCCGAATGCCATTCTCACTTCCTGGGTTGATATTCTTGGAGCCGGCCTTGACAACTCACCGAGAGGGCTGGTACTTTCTGGTAGAACATAAAGGAAACTCGTTTCACATAGGGAGACAACCCAAAGGGCCTGCTCCTTCTTGTTGAGGGGTCCTGTGGCAGGAACGATGAGAGTGGTTATCATCGGAGGCGGTGCCGCGGCGGTGAGCGCCATCGAGGCCTTCCGCAAGCATGACCGGACAAGTGCGATTCTCCTGGTCTCCTCTGAAAAGCACCCGCCGTACTCCCGTGTTCTTCTCCCGTATCTTGTTTTGGGGAGGACGGATATCCAGGGTCTTTTCTATCGGTCCACCCGTTTCTATGACCGGTTCAACGTCAGGACTCTGTTGGGCCGGTCGGTTGTAGGAACGGACCTTTCCCAAAAAAGGCTCTATCTCGATACGGGCGAGACGATCCCCTTTGACAGGCTGCTGATCGCCTCGGGTTCCTCACCTGTGAAGCCCACTGTCCGAGGCCTGGACAGCGAGGAGATAGGGCATTTCTGGACCATGGAAGATGCCCTCCGAGTCGGCAGGTGCTTCAAGGGGAACAGGCGCCTCATGATCATGGGGGGAGGCTTTATCTCCCTCATGCTTGCATGGGTTGCGGTGCAGAGGAATCTGGAGGTGACGATCACTGAAATAATGGACCATGTCATGCCCCAGAGTCTCGATAGAACAGGGGCTGAAATGGTGGAGACGGCAATGCGCCGCGAGAGAGTCCGCGTCCTGACGGGAACGGCTGTCCAAAGGGTGGAAAAGAGATCGAGGGGCCAGTACAGGGTCTACCCGGCGGACCGGCGTCCCTTCGATGTGGACATGGTGGTCGTGGCAGCAGGGGTGCGGCCCAACATCGCTTTCCTGGAGACCGACTCGGTTCGCACCGACAGGGGCATCCTGGTGAGCGACACAATGGAGACGAGTGTACCGGGAATCTATGCAGCCGGTGATGTCGCCCAGGGGCCCTCTGTTCTCGGAGATCGGTGGGCAACCCATGCTCTCTGGACAACTGCCGTAGAGCACGGCACAATTGCCGGGAGCAATATGGCGGGGAGGGAGGTTCACTATCGGGGCAGCCTCAGCGGCAATGTGAGCGAATTCTTCCATTTGACGGTGGCATCCATGGGAATGGTGAGGAAATCTCCCGAAATAGATGAACAAGCCTACCTCGATAGGGAAGGCGGGGTCTACGTTAAGCTCCTGCTCCACCGTAGAGTTCCTGTGGGCGGAGTCCTAATAGGCCGAGCCGAGGACGTCGCCTCTTTTGGCATCCTGAGATCCTGCATACTCAGAAAGAGAGAGATACCCCGGACCGAGGACCTGCGGGTGCACCCCCTGAGATTACTCCGCCCTCTGGTTGGCAGGAGCTAGAACCGGGTCCGGGGAATTCCCGGTCTCAACAGGAGAGCCCATGAGAATAATCTACATCGACCTCGACCGCTGCATCGGATGCCGGAACTGCGAACAGGCGTGTTCCCTTTACGGAACAGGGGGGTTCAGGCGAGAGGATTCAAACATTCGGGTCAACCTCTATCCCGGCGAACGGTTCATTTCGACTCTGACCTGCTCCCAGTGTGAAACACCACCCTGCATGGAGATCTGTCCCAGCGGTGCCCTCAGCCGAGACCCCCGCACCGGGGCGATCGTGGTCGACCAGGACCGCTGTGTAGGATGCAAGATGTGCATGATGGCCTGCCCCTTCGGGAATATCCATTTCAATACAGAAAGGCATGTGATCCAGAAGTGCAACCTCTGTGAAGGCGAACCGAGATGCATCATGTTCTGCATGCCTCATGCCCTGAACTACATCGAGGCCGCGGATCTGTCAGATCTGAGGAGGAGAATCGTGGACAACCGTTTGATGAGATGCCTTGTGGTCCACCAGTGAGGAATCCCAAGATGACGGGAGAAACAGTCGTGAGAAACGGGACGGTCCAGACCCTCTGCCGCCAATGTGACATGCGCTGCGGGGTTGATGTCCATATCAGGGACGGCAGGATAGCGGAGATCAAGGGATTCAAAGATCACCCACAGAACCGGGGCAGGATCTGCCACAAGGGACATGCCGCGGCGGACCTGGTCTACAAAGAGGACCGCCTCCTTAAGCCGCTAAAGAAAAAGCCGGACGGAACCTTCCGCGAGATCTCCTACGACCAGGCACTCGATGAAATCGCCGCAAAAATGGAGGCCATCAAGAAGACCTATGGGGCGAGATCGATGGGGGTTTGGAAGGGGGAAGCGCTCGGGTTTTTTCAGCAGGAGGAATATGCCAGGCGGTTCGTCCATGCCTTTGGATCTCCCAACTACTTTTCGAACGACTCGGAGTGTTTCAACGGCCGCTACATCGGGTACGGACTCGTCCAGGGTTACTGGAACGGCTGCCCCGACTTTGAAAACGCCGACCTCATCGTTCTCTGGGGAACCAACCTCCCCTTCTCGCATCCACCTTTTATGAGGCTCATCGCCGACGCCCGGGCCAGAGGGGCGAAGCTCGTCGTCATCGACCCCCGTCTGGTCTCTGTGGCTTATAAGGCGGATATCTTCGTGCAGCCCTTTCCGGGCACCGATGGCGCTCTGGCCTGGGGGCTGGCCAACCACCTCATCCAGACCGGGAACTACGACCGGCCCTTTGTCGAGAAGTACTCGATAGGCTTTGACGGATTTGCCGAATACGCCGAGAGGTTCACCCCCGAGTTCGTCGAGAAAGAGACAGGAATCGAGGGGCAGAGGCTCGTGGAGATCGCCCAGATGATCGTTCAAAACAAGCCGAGAGTCATCAACTACGTGGGAAACGGCCTGGAACACCACGAGAACGGGATAAACAACATACGGGTCGTAGCCTGTCTGGGCGGTCTCTGCGGAGCCATCGACGTAAAGGGAGGACAGACCTGGCCGCAAGGGATGGGAGGGCGGAGCCTGACACTCTATGATGAGCTCCCCCTCCTCGATCAAAACCCTATCGGGGCGGACAGATACCCCGTCCTCTACCGGTTCCGCCGGGAATGCCACACCATGACGGCCATGGACTATATTCTCGGCAAGGGAGACTACCCCTTGCGCGGGCTCATCGTGACGGGGGCGAACCCCGTGCTCACCAACCCCAATGCAAGAAAGGTGCGTGATGCCTTTGCGAGTCTCGAGCTTCTGGTCGTGAGGGAACTCTTCCTCACCGAAAGCGCGAAACTGGCCCACTACGTTCTTCCTGCAGCGTCCTTCCTCGAAAGGTCCGAACTCCACTACCACACGGACCGGCAGCTCGTAACCCTTACTACCAAGGTGCTCGATATTCCAGGCGTCACGGACGAGTATACCTTCTGGAGGGATCTGGCCCACCGGCTCGGTTTCGGCGAGAGGTACTTCCCCTGGGAGAACGAGGAGCAGGTCAACCGCTGGATCCTTGAACCGACGGGCATCTCCCTGGACGATCTGAAGAAACACCCTGAGGGCTATGTATACAGCCCCTTGAGATACAATAAGTACAAGGAACAACCATTTCCGACACCTACGGGAAAGTTCGAATTCGCCTCCCGCTATTTGAAAGAACTCGGCTATCCGGAACTGCCCGTCTACGAGCCGCCTCGCTACATGAGCCACCCGAGCAGGGAGTATCCCCTTGTCCTCATCACCGGTGCAAGGAAGTATCTCTTCTATCATTCGAGATACCGTAACATTCACCGCTTCCGCACCGCCGTGCCTGCGCCCGAGGTGGAGATCCATCCCGATGATGCCGCGAAATTGGGCATCGGAGACAAAGAACGGGTCCGGGTAGTATCGGAGATCGGTGCCGTGGAGATCCAGGCAAAGATCGTCCATACAAGGCAGATCCTTCCAGGGGTCCTCCAGATCACCCACGGCTGGGAGGAGGCCAACGTGAATCTGATAACCTACGATTCCGTGAACGATCCCATCAGCGGGTTCCCCCTGCTCAAGGCCGTGCCTGTAAGGATCGAAAAGGATGGCCAGCGTGATGAAGAAATCAAATTCCCTTAGATTGCGGGTCCTCTCCGAAGAAGAAACGGAACAGATACACCGGACAGCCCTCCGGGTCCTGGGCGAGATCGGCATGGACGTCCAGGACGAAGAGACGCGAAAGAGATTGAAGGAGATGGGATGCCGAGAGGGGGGAGACGGATACCTCCTCTTTGGACCAGAACTGGTCGCGCGGTCTCTTGCCACTGTTCCCCCCAGCCTGACACTGTACGATCGAAACGGCAACGTGGCCGTAAACACCGGTGACGGCAGACCCAGGTTCAGTCCGGGTACAGGGTGCCTCAACATTCTGGACTACAGAACGGGAGTCCACCGGCCCTTCCTCCTCGAGGATATTGTCAGGACGGCCCGGGTATGCGACAGGCTTTCCAATATAGATCTCGTCCTGTCGCTTGGGGCTCCGAGTGACGTCCCCCCCCAGCAAGAGGCCATACGGACTGTCCGGGCAATGGTCGAGCATACGGGCAAACCCCTGGCCTTTCTCGGCCACAACGAGAAGGAGACCGGACAGGTCTGGCAGTTTCTCGCCGACGTGGCCGGTGGCTGGCAGGCTCTCTCCCAGAGGCCTTTCGGGATGGACCTCACCGGCCCCACTTCTCCCCTGAGACTCGGCGAGGAGGCATGCAGACGGCTACGTTTCGCCGCAAAGCGGTCTCTTCCCGTGGTCTGCTTCCCCGCAGTCATGCCGGGAGCAACTGCCCCAATGACCCTTGCCGGAGCACTGGCACAGACGGCAGCGGAAATCCTGGGAGGAATCGTAGTCCACCAGATGGAGGGCCCCGGAGCACCGGTCATGTCGGGAGCGGCGATTATCCCCATGGACATGCGGACGGGCAGCATCTGCTACGGGAGCCCGGAATACGGACTGGTCTGCCTTGCCACGGCGGACTATTTCTCCGACATAGGCGTCCCGAGTTGGTCCGGCTCGGGCTGCTCCGATGCGCACACCGTCGATTCCCAGGCGGCCGCAGAGGCGGGAATGAACATGGTGATGTCTGTCCTCATGGGAACCGGTTTGACCCACAACCTCGGTTTTCTATCCTCGGGCAAGACCGGGTCCCTCGAGATGCTCGTCCTGTGCGACGAATTGGCAGGTATGGTATCGAGGATCGCCGGAGGGATCGCCGTGGACGAGGAAAGGCTGGCCTACCGTGTCATCAGGGATGCGGGAAAGAAGGGGGCTTTCATAAGCAGCAACCACACTCTCGAGCACGCCCGCACGGAGATGTGGACACCCTCGCTCCTATGCAGGGTGCCTCTGGCCCAATGGACCGAGTCGGGTTCAAAAACGATGCACGAGAGGACAAGAGAAAAACTGAGGGATCTGCTTGGTGAATGACACCGAATCGGCCTAACCGGCCTGCAGGAAGCCCGAGTTTTCTCCCTGTACCCTCCGCCGAGGAAGATTCCTAGGCCACGCAACTCGACCGAGCCCGCTACCGCCCGGCAGTCCGTGACTGCAGAGCCGTGAAGCACGGAGAGTCAAAGCAGGGCGGAATTTTTCGAAGAGAATCAACCGCTACTACGATCCAAACCCATCATTGAGAGGTTGTCGATGAACTCGAAGACCGCTGTCGCAAACGGAGAGATTCAGACCCTATGCCGCCAGTGTGACATGCGCTGCGGGCTCAATGTCCATGTCGCTCACGGGAAGATACACAGAATCAGCGGGTTCAAAGACCACCCGGCCAGCCGCGGACTGATCTGTGCCAAAGGGCGTGCTGCGGTAGATCTCGTCTACCATCCCCGCCGCCTCCTCAATCCTCTAAGGAGGAAACCCGACCGGACCTTTGAGGAGATCTCATACGAACAGGCCATGGATGAGATCGCCGGCAGGATGCGTGACATCAAGGAAGATTACGGGGCCAGATCAGTGGGGGTTTGGACCGGTGAGGCCGTGGGTTTCTTCCAGCAGGAGCAATACGCCCGCCGTTTTATCCATGCCTTTGGATCGCCGAACTTCTTTTCCGCCGACTCGGTTTGCTTCAGCGCCCGTTACATCGCCTACCGACTGGTGCAGGGATACCTGAACCCGTGCCCGGATTTCGAAAGGGCGGCCCTCATTATTCTCTGGGGATCGAATCCCCCTGTCTCACATCCCACTTTTATGAGCAGGATCACCGAGGGAAGGAAAAAAGGGGCAAAACTCGTGGTCATCGATCCCCGCCGCACCGCCATTGCCCGCAAGGCCGATATCTTTGTTCAACCCCTCCCAGGAACGGACGGCGCGCTCGCCCTGGGCCTAGCCCGCTATCTGATCGAAACAGGAAACTACGATCGCCATTTCGTAAACAACCATACCGTCGGATTTGATCGATTTGCAAGTTACGCCAGGACCTGTACCCCCGAATGGGTCGAGAGACAGACCGGAGTCGACCGGACCAGAATCCTTCAGATCGGCGGAATGCTGGCTGCGAGCCGCCCGAGAGTCGCCGGTTATGTCGGAACCGGCCTGGAACACCACGACAATGTGCTCGACACCGTCAGAGCCGTTGCCTGCCTGGGCGGACTCTGCGGCGCGGTCGATGTCGAGGGGGGCGACCCCTGGCCAGAGACGATGGGAGGACGTACCCTAACACTCTACGACGAGATCCCTCTGGAAGGGCAAGAGCCCATAGGTGCTGCAGAATATCCGACTCTCTACCGGTACACCAAAGACTGTCACTCCCTCACTGCCATGGATCGGATTCTCTTCTCAGACGGCTATCCTTTGAAGGGGCTGATCGTAACGGGAGCCAACCCGGTACTCACCAATCCGAATGCCCAAAAGGTCGCAAGAGCATTTGCCCGGTTGGATCTACTGGTTTTCAGAGATCTCTTTCTGACCGAGAGTGCAAAGCTCGCCCACTACATCCTCCCTGCGGCATCCTTTCTCGAAAGATCTGAGCTTCACTACCATACCCATCTCCAGCTTGTCACCCTCACGACCAAGGTTTTGGATATTCCCGGTGTCCGGGATGAGTACACCTTCTGGCGGGATCTTGCCTGCCGGCTCGGTTTCGGGGAGAGGTACTTTCCCTGGGAAAACGAAGAGCAGGTCAACCAGTGGATCCTGGAACCGGCAGGCATATCCCTCGATGAACTGAGAAGGCATCCAGAGGGATATACCTATCGACCCCTCAGATACAGGAAGTATACAAATCGGCCTCTTCCAACCCCCACGGGAAAGTTCGAGTTCTCGTCGGCGTATTTAGGCGAATCGGGCCATCCTGAGCTACCCGAATACCGACCCCCCCGTTATCGGAGCCGTTCGAACCCCGACTATCCCTTCATCCTTATCACAGGAGCCAGGAAGTCTCTCTACTATCATTCGAGGTACCGTAATATTGCGCGGTTTCGCGCATCCATCCCCGTGCCGCAAGTCGAGATCCATCCTGACGATGCCGCCCGGATGGGAATCACCGAAGGGCAACGGGTAAAGGTAACCTCAACGGTGGGCTCCATTGAGATTCCGGCAAGGGTTATGGGCGAAAAAGACATCCTCCCGGGTGTCCTCCAGATCACCCACGGGTGGGACGAGGCCAATGTAAACCTTCTCACAGATGATCGCGTCACCGATCCTGTCACGGGCTTCCCCCTTCTGAAGGCCGTGCCGGTGAGGATCGAAAAGCTACAATAGAAAGAGAACGTTCAGCCCCTTGCCTCTCTCCGATCCACCGGGTCGGCCGGTGGCAGTCAAAGAACCGCTCAGCCTCTTCTGACAGGAATCCAAAGGTTCACAGGGGTTCCACATGGGCAAGGCAGGACCTTCCTGCCCATGATGGACTACTAATAGCATAACATACCGAATGTCCAAGATAAATCGGTTACAAGACTCAAATCGAGATTTGACCCTATGGGGGACCCCATGGGGTCTACCGGAAAAATCGGCGGAATGACTCACAACGAGACTCGACCCTCGTCCTTGACTCCCGTCCCCTATCCTCCCGTCTGCCCCCCCTCTCACGTCTGTGCCAATCTACTTGACATTCGAAAAGAAATATATTATTAAGAACAGGCTACGAAATATAGAAATATTTCGGGGAAACTTTGCGAATAGAAGGTCTTTGTTCTCTTTGCCTCTTGTGAAGCGGGTCCGGCGACACCGCTCTTTGCCTTCCCGAGGAGGCGCAGATGGATTCGGAAACCCCGGAGATAGTTCCCTTCGTCTCCGCCCTGAAAAAGGAACTGCTCACCCAGTCCCAGGTCGAAACCCTTCGTGGCGGAACGCTCCGCCTGCTGGAAGAGGTGGGTGTCCACTTTCCCTCCCGGACCGCCCTCGAGCTTTTTTCCGACCACGGGGCCCTGGTGGATATGGATAGACAGATCGTTCGCATCCCGCCCGGCCTTGTGACCAAGGCCATGTCCACGGCGCCCCGGTCATTTGTCCTGGCAGGACGACACGAACGCTTCGACCTGGTCCTCGATGGGAGCCGGTCCTACCTCTGCACGGACGGGTGCGGGGTCCACGTGGTCGACCTGTGGACCCGAAAGCAGAGACCTTCCAGAAAGGACGACGTGGCCCGGATGGCCCGTGTCTGCGACGCCCTGCCCATGATCAGCTTTTTCTGGCCCATGGTCAGTGCCCAGGATCACGGGCGTACAGCACCTCTCCACGAGTGTCACGCAGGTCTGGTCAACACGCTCAAGCACGTGCGGGGCGGCACGACGGTTTTCGCCCCTCTGGCACGTTACATAGTCGAGATGGCTACCGTCGTGGCCGGCAGCGGCGTGGAGCTGCGACGGCGTCCCCCTATCAACGCCAACATATGCACCATCGCGCCTCTGGCCCAGGATGCCGATGGGATCGAGTCGGCCCTGGTCTATGCAGAGGCAGGCATCCCTGTCAGCTTCATGGCCATGACCACCATGGGGTCGACAGCACCGGCCACTCCCCTCGGGGCCCTCGTCACGGGCGATGCAGAGGTGGTGAGCGCCATGGTGCTGATCCAGTTGGCCTACCCCGGAGCACCTGTGTTTCACTCGGTCCTCGTGTCGCTCATGGACCCCAGGACCGGAGACTATGTCAGCGAGGTGCCGTTGCCTGTCAACATGATTTCCGTCCAACTCGCCCATGCCTGGGGTGTGCCCAGCCTGGGGGGAGGGGGGGTGAGCAGCGACGCCCTCGACATAGGCTGGCAGTCCGGCATGGAGGCGGGAATGGGTGCGGCCCTCATCCCCCTGTGCGGTGGAGAGATCTGCGGATACCTGGGGCTGCTCGGAGGGTCCATGGTTCTCTACCCCGAGCAGGTGATCCTCGACCACGAGGTCTGCCGGGCCGCCTACGACCTGTTCCGCGGATTCGAATTCGAGGGATACGACATGGCTCTCGACGTGATCGAGAAAGTGGGTCCCAGGGGACACTTCCTGATGGAGGACCACACCTGCGACCACGTACGGGATTTTCGCCTCTCTCGCTTGCTGGGAAGGAAGGACGGACAGGGCAGGCTACTCGATCCGAGAACCCTGGCCCTCGAGGAATTCAAGCGAATCGATGAGAACCACCACCCCGAGCCTCTGCCCAGGGAGGTTCTTGCAGAGCTCGATCGCATACTGGCGGCCGCCGACCGCGAGGCCCAAAGGATGGCTTAGGCTCATTACCCGGCCCGCGGCGAGAAATCGGTGAAGCTGCTGAAAAACCGAGATTGAAGCAGAAAGAATCGGACGGAGCCGGGGGGGGCGGAATCCCGCGAAAAGGAGGTGAGGAGCCCAGAGAAACCTTTTGGAATCAAGACCCTATGATGAAGGAGGATTGGGATGAAAAAGATCTGGCCAAGAGTATCACCCGGTAGTGTTTTTGTATCCTGTCTGGTTCTTCTCCTGGTCCTGGCCGGCGGGTGCTTTGTGCCGAGCGCTCATGCGGGGCGGAACCATATCGTGGTCCAAACCTGGGGGGGGAGCATCACCGAAGCCCAGGAAAAGGCCTTCTTTGAGCCCTTTACCGAGGAGACCGGCATAAAGGTAGTCGCCGTGGAAGCCGGGGTTTCGGTGGGAGGCAAACTCGATGCCATGATGAGAAGCGGAAATATCGAGTGGGATATGATTTCGGCTGATTACGAAGGGTACAACCAGAAGTACTACGACAAGGGTTACCTCGAAGATATCGACTACGGCATCGTCACCCACACAAAGGACCTCGTCCCCGGTTCACTCAAGAAGTGGGGGGTGGCCCAGTACCTCGAATGTGTGGTACTGGCATACAACACCAAGGTCTTCCCCGAAGGAAAGCGACCCAAGAGCTGGAAGGATTTCTTCGACGTAAAGAGGTTCCCTGGCCCCCGAGCCATGCACAACTGGGGAGGCCCATCGGACAACCTCTCCATCGCCCTCATGTCAGAAGGGGTCAGCCCCGACGACCTCTTCCCCCTCGACTTCGATCGAGCCTTCAAGATCATGGACAAGATCAAACCCCACATAAAGGTCTGGTACACTAGCGGTGAACAGCTCATGCAGGCCCTGATAGACGGAGAGGTGGTCATGGCCGTATCGACCGACGGTCGTGCCAAAACGGCAAAGCGCCTCGGGGCACCCGTTGCAATCGAATGGAACCAGGCGCTGTATTTCCTGGCTTACAACTGTGTGGTCAAGAATTCCCCCATGAAAGAGGCTGCCATGCGGTTGATCGATTTCTGCAATCGGCCCGAGCAGCAGGCCGTGTTCACGAACTATATGGGGTACAGCGGGACCAACAAGAAGGCTGTGCGATACATACACCCCTCCATGCAGAAGGATCTGGCCACCTACCCTGCCAACTTCGGCAAGCTCATCAACCTTTACGGCGTCAAAAACGGGAAGTGGCAGCTTTCCCACATGGATGAAATCGATGAAAGGTGGAACACCTGGATCGCCAAGTAGCTCGGTCCGCTGGCTCCACCCGGGGAAGAGGGAGGGCAGCGAATCCTGCCCCTCTTTCCCCGCCGAATCTTCCCGCACTCGCATGAGCCGTCCCGGCAGGGCGGACCGGTGCCGAATCAGGAGGTTCCGTTGTCTGTAAGATCAAGATTCGTAGGCAGAGAGTCGATAACGAGGTACTCCCTTTTTCAGTCCATTCTTCTCACCGGACCGCTGTTCATCCTTCTGGGTGTATTCTACCTCTACCCTCTCGTCACACTCTTCCCCGAAAGCATCCTGAAAAACGGCCACATCACCTGGGAGCATTACAGGCACTTCTTCAGGGAACCCCTCTACACTTACATTCTGTTGAGAACCGTCAGGGTCGCGGTGGTAGTTACCGTCATCTGCTTTCTTCTGGGCTATCCAATAGCCTACTTTCTGGCCGGCCTGAAGAGCCAGAAGACAGCCAATCTCATGATGATCTGCGTGCTGCTCCCCTTCTTCACCAGCATTCTGGTTCGATCTTACGCGTGGATCGTCCTGCTCCAGACAAAGGGAATCCTCAACCGGTTTCTCATATCCATCGGGCTCATAGAGAGGCCCCTCAACCTGCTCTACACCGAATTCGCGGTTCTTCTCGGGATGGTCCACATTCTGCTGCCGTTCATGATTCTGCCCGTCTACAGCGTGTTGAAGAACATCGACAGGAATCTGCTCAGGGCCGCCCGGAACCTCGGCGCCAATGCCGTAAAGGCCTTTGCCCTGGTCACCTTTCCGCTGAGTCTGCCCGGTGTGGGGGCCGGGGTGATGTTCGTGTTCATTCTCTCCCTGGGGTTCTATATCACCCCTGCCCTGCTGGGCGGCCCCAAGACACTCATGATTACTACGCTCATCGACCAACAGATCAACCGCCTGATCAATTGGGACTTTGCCGGGGCCATCGTGGTGGTCCTCCTTGTGACGACAATCCTCATGATCCTGATTTTCGACAAGATCGTCGGCCTGGACAAGATCTACAGGGACTAGTCGAGACCCCAGGTGCAAACAGGCCTGGGAAATCCGGGGGGAAGCGAGGAGATGAAAAATCGGCCGGAAACAGACTACGGGAGAATCATTCTGGGGTGCTTTGTGGCGGCTGTCTTCGTCTTCCTGGTTATTCCCACCATCCTCGCGGTGCCCATGTCCTTCAGCACGACCAAGTATCTGGTCTTTCCACCAAAGGGTTTCACCCTCTACTGGCACCAGAAATTCTTCACCGACCATCGCTGGACCGCGGCGACGCTTTTCAGCTTGAAACTCGCGTTTATCGCGACCGCGGTCTCCCTTGTCATAGGAACCCTTGCCTCCCTGGCCCTGGTAAGGGGCATCCTGCCCGGCAAGAGGCTGCTCCACCTCTTTTTTATCTCCCCTCTGATGATTCCCGTCATCGTCACGGCCTTTGCAGTATACGGGATCTTTGCAAGGCTTCATCTCATAGGGACGCTTGTTGGAATGGTTATAGCCCACACGATCATATGTGTCCCCTACGTGATCCTGGTGGTTACCGCCAATCTCTACCGCTTCGATATCTCGCTGGAAATGGCATCCAGGAACCTCGGGGCCGATGCTTTCAGAACCTTCATGTACATCACCCTGCCCCTGATAAAACCCGGCATCATCGCCTCGGGTGTCTTCTGCTTCATCGAGTCCCTTGACGAGTTGCTCCTCGCCATGTTTCTTATCGGTACGACAAAGATGACTCTTCCTCTGCGGATGTTTTCAGAGATTCAGTTCCGGATCAACCCCGTGGTGGCTGCAGCCTCTACGGTTTTCATAGTGGCCGCAGTCGGTACCATCATCGCCCTCTCATTCATGGGCAAAGAGAAAAAAGCAGTCGAGCTTCAGGAGTAGGCTCATGAACCCATCCAAGACGAAACCTATTCTCCGGCTAAGGAACCTGAGCAAGCGGTTCGGCGAGGTTCTGGCTGTCGACGACGTATCCCTCGATATCGGTGACGGTGAGTTCCTCACCCTCCTCGGCCCGAGCGGGTCTGGCAAGACCACCATCCTTCTGATGATCGCCGGCTTTGAGTTCCCAACCAGGGGGGAAGTGGTCCTCCAGGACAGGCCTATCAGCGTCCTTCCCCCGGAAAAGCGGAATATCGGCATGGTCTTCCAGAACTACGCCCTCTTCCCCCACATGACGATCTACGACAACATCGCATTTCCCTTGAAGATGCGGAGGTTTCAGAAGGATGAGATCCGTGACAGGGTCGCAGCTGCCCTCGATCTGGTCCGCCTGCAGGGATATGAGAAACGCTTTCCCAAACAGCTGAGCGGCGGCCAGCAGCAGCGCATAGCCCTGGCACGGGCCCTGGTGTTCGATCCTCCGCTGCTCCTTCTCGACGAACCCCTGGGCGCTCTGGACAAGAAGCTCAGGGAACATATGCAGCTCGAGCTGAAGCACATCCACACGCGGCTGAAAAGAACCATGATCTATGTCACCCATGACCAGGAGGAGGCACTGGTCATGTCGAACAGGATCGCAGTGATGGATCGGGGCAGGATAGAACAGATCGGCACGCCGGACGAACTCTATGAGAAGCCCGCAAACCAGTTCGTCGCCAGTTTCATAGGAGAGTCCAACTTTCTCAAGGGCAAGGTCATTGAGAGCCAAGGCGGAAAGGTGACCCTCCAGATCAGCGACGGATCAAAACATCGAATCCCCTGGACCGGCGAGGCGGTACCGGGAAAAGAGGTGACCTTCTGCATCAGGCCGGAAAAGATCTTCTTTGTCGGTGAGGATTTCAACGGTTTCTCCCTCAGCGGCGTTATCGAAGAGACGATCTACGTGGGAGAGACAAAGAGATACAAGGTCAGGATCAGCAAGGACAAGACCCTCAATGTGAGGGAGATGAGCGTCAGGACAGGGGGCGGCCGCGGGGAAGGGGAAAGAGTCAGGATCAGCTGGCACAAGGAGAGCCTCAGAAGGATCTAGCCACGGCCTATCCCCTGGCGAAGCGCGACCGGGTGTGGCTCGGAAAGGCAGGGTGGAGAAGACCGGGGTCGACTGCGTGCAGGAGTACCTGATCGAAATATGAGAAAACTCCAAGGGGGAGGAGCCATGTTTACTCCACTCGACAAGGGAGAGGTGGAAAGGATCCATCGCATGAGCCTGGAGATCCTGGACAGGGCGGGAATCGAGGTGAAGAGCGAAAAGGCCCTCTCTCTCTTCAAGGGAAGGGGAGCCCGGGTGGATTGTGAGGGAAGCCGATATCTCGTCCGCATTCCCCCGTCTCTCGTTGAAGATGCCCTGGGCGAGGTGCCCAGATCCTACGTTCTCTATGGCCGCAAACACGGGTGTGAGGTCCGTTTCGAAAGGGGGAATCCCCCTCTGTTCGGGCCAAGCGGGGTCCCATGCATCATCTACGATCTAGAGACAGGAGTGAGGCGCAGGGCCGGCCTGAAGGATTTCGTCTCTCTCATAAAGCTCTTCGATGGTCTGGAAAACGTGGATTTTGTCACGACCCCCTGCACTTTCGACGACGTGCCGAGCGAGGTTACCGAGGTCTCCACCTTCTTCCACTTGGTCAACACCACCCAAAAGCCCTTCGATATGGACTTCTCCGGCCAAACCGGGTTTAAAGACGTCCTTTCAATGGTGGATTTGCTCAAGGAGACGGTTTTTGAGGGCAGGCCCTTCGTTTCGTTCGGGTTCTGCCCGGTCATAAGCCCCCTCCGGTTGGACACCGTCCCCACGGATCAGCTCATCGAGGCCGCTCGGGCAGGCATTCCAGTCGCCCCCATAACGATGGTTCAACCCGGTCTGAGTGCTCCTGCTACCCTGGCGGGAACTCTGGTCGTGATGAACGCAGAGATTCTGGCACTCCTGGTCCTCGCCCAGGCGGCCAGGCCTGGGACACCCTTTCTCTACGGGACCATCCCCGGAACCACCAACTTCGCCACCGGCCGGATGCTCACGGCCTCCCCCGAACTCCCCCTTCTGAACGCGGCGGCAACCCAGCTTGCCGGACACTGCGGACTGCCCAACTGGGCTACCGCAGGCAGGACAGATGCCAACCTTCTCGACATTCAGGCAGGCTACGAGCACTGCTTCGCAATCCCCTGGGTCGTCCTGTCAGGCGCGACCTACATCAGTGCCATAGGAGGATTCCTGGAATCGGTCTCCGCCCTTTCTTTCGAAAAGTTCGTCATCGATGATGAAGTCGTCGGAATGACGAGGAGGGTTCTCAGAGGACTCGACACGGATCCCGAACACTGCGCGGTGGAGCTCGTCTCTTCGATGGGTCCTGGGGCGAATTTTCTTGCAGAGGATCACACGATCGACCATATGAGGAGGGAATTCTTCCGGCCTTCGGTGAGTGAAACCTCAGACTGGGAGGATTGGAACCAGAGGGGAAGGCCCACCGCTCTCCAGAGGGCCAGGCAAAAGGCCAAAAGGATCATAGAAACCCATTCGGCTCCTCCCCTTCCGCCTCAGGTCATCAAACAGGTAAGGGACCTTTTCCCCGGCATCGTGATCGATTTGGATCAGGCAGGGACCCGGCAGACCGGCCTCTCTGACTAGAATGGCACGGCGAGCCCGCTCTAAACGTGATTCCCGCCGAACCCGAAGCTCCGGAGACCGCGCATTGGCACACCCGTCAGAAGGTTCGCTTCCAGACAACCGGGAACTCAAATTCGCCTCCTATCTCGGTATGTTCAATTCCGGCCTGCTCAACAGCGCCGTAGGCCCCCTTCTGATCGAGCTCACGGGTTTCTACCAACTGAACGTGGCCCGGGTGGGACTCCCCGTCCTGCTTGACGGAACCGGGTATCTCCTCGGGACCATCATCCTCTCTTTTGTCTGGAAGGTCCACCGGGCCAGACTCGTCCTCTGCCTCTCCACCCTCTCCCTTGTCTTCTTGCTCGTCAGTATCGGGCCCTTCCATAGCAGGTTCGAGGTCTTCCTCGGTCTCATGTTCTTCCTCGGTTCCGGGTTCGGCTTTTTGACCGTCGGTCTGGATTCCCTCTTTTCGGAGATCTACAGGCAGAACCGAGCAAAGTACCTGAATATCCTCCATCTCTTTTTCGGTGTGGGGTCTTTTCTCGGCCCTCTGGCGGTCGTCGCAATCCTCAAAGCGACGGGGAAGTGGTTTTACTTTTATCCCCTCATCGGTCTCCTTAACATACCGATGCTCCCACTTCTCCTGAGAAGGAAGAACTACCCCTTCGGCTTGGATCTGGAGGGGGGTGAGACGGACGGCCGTCACGAAGGGATCAGGAACCTCATGGGTTCCGCCGCCTTCTGGGCCATTATCGCCGCCATGTTTCTCCATCTGGGCATGGAGGCCTCCTTTGGTGCGTGGATGCCCCTGTTTCTGAAGAGTACGAGAAACATGACACCGACCCTGGCAAGCTACTGTGTCTCGATCTTCTGGCTCGCCTTTCTCCTGGGCAGGGCGTCCTACGCCCGGCTATTCCCAGATGTCAATCTCTTCCTCTCCTTGATCGTAGCGATCTCCGGGGCCGCCCTGTTCATGTGTCTCACGTTTCTGAGCAGAGACGCGGCCCTCATCTTCTCCTCCACATTCTGTGCGGGCCTCCTCCTATCCATCGTCTACCCCAACTTCCTCGCTCTGGGAGCAGGTATCTTCCCGAACCGGATCGGCTTTATCACCGGGACACTCAGCGCGAGCGGAGGAGTCGGCTACATGTTTTTCCCATGGCTGATCGGCCCTGTATCTCAATCCCTCGGCCTGGCAAAGGGAGTATTCATGATCCCCCTACTGGGCACGGCCTCGATAGGCATTCTCCTGTTGCTAAGGAGCCACAAAAAAGGAGGGGCCACAACGACCCCTCCTTCTTGAGGGAAAACCGGCGGCAAGACTTACAAGAGCATGGGATCCCGGGCTTCCCCGGGACTCTTCCCGAACCGGCTGGAGACCCGCCACTTACACTTTCAATTCATCTGCGACCCAGCCGAGACCGAGGCGCTCCAGGGTCTGCCGTGTCGGCGTTCCGGTCTTTACATCCCATCCGGCCTGGCGGTAATACTCCTCCAGAGCAGCCTCGAACTGATCCCTCTCCACCTTGAAGCCGTCGCTGGGCCCCCCCTTCAGGGGACGCTTGAAGAACTTCTCGGGAAGCCTATCCTGGTTCCGGTTGATGCCCTCACGGGCGTTGAAGGCACGGAGCATGTTCAAACGGCGCTCGCCCACCTTCTGAAGTTCATCGACCGTTACATCCCAGCCGGTCACGGCCCGCACCATCTTCACTACCTCTTCCGGCCCATAGAGCTGCCAGGCCGGACCGCAGGCGAACTGGCAGAGGTTCAGACTGTCCATCATGCTGTAGAAGTACTCCGTCTTCAGGGCGAACTCCACCTTCTCCGGCCCGAGGCTCTGGGGCTTCTGCGGCTTGGTGAGACCCAGGGCACCGAGTCTGTCTGCATAGTACTCGTACTCGTCTTCGTAGGCGGGGTCGTGTTCGCTGCTCTGGTGATCCGCTCCAAAGGGGTTGACAGCGTAAATCAGGGCCAGGCTCCGTTTGACCTGGGGCATGTGAGCCGGTGCCTCCTGTCCTTTGCTGGTTATGAGAAAATCCCTGCCCCGGCCCAGCCGCTCAGCCGCACGAGCCGAGCCCTCTGCGAGCACGTCGCCGAAGCCCTCTCGTTTGCCGATCATCTCGACCAGCTTCACCAGGGCCTCGGCATTTCCAAACCTGAGTTCCAGCCCCCCCGTGTCCTCCAGGGTCAGCTCTCCTGCCTCGAAGGTCTCCATGGCCCAGGCGATCGTCGCCCCGCAGGAAATAGTATCCATCCCGTACTTGTTGCACAGCTCGTTCGCCTTGGCGATGGCGGCGAGATTATCGTTGCCGCAGTAATTGCCGAAGGTGCTGGTCGTTTCGTATTCGGGACCACCGTAGTGGGGATCCACCTGAAAGGGTCCCTCCTTGATCTCAACGACCCGCTTGCACCGGATGACGCAGCCGAAACAGGTGTCACGGCCGTACCGATCCTGCTCTCCCTTCTCCCTCCCCCTTAGAACGGTATCATACATGGTCGTTCCATCGATGGCTTTCCATCCGTCAAAGACACCTCTGGTGAAGTTGTAGCTCGGCAGCCCGCCCACGGCCTGTTGCTTGCCTGTGGTCTCGGCCGTTCCGTACTTGCCCAATCCTACCACGTATGATTCCGGAAAGGTCTTCGCCCCCCACCGAGCCAGATCATTCAAGGCCTTCCGGTCGGCCAGCGGCGGCCTCGCCGTGCCCCGCACGGCCACGGCTCTCAGGTTCTTACTCCCCATTACCGCACCCATACCCGTCCTTCCGTTGGCCCGGCAAGACATGTTTATCAATGCCGCGAAACGCACCCCCTTCTCACCGGCTGGACCGATCTGGACGACCTCGATCTTTGAGTCTCCCAGTTCCTTCCTGATAGCCTCTTCCGCCTCTCCCGTGAGTTTTCCCCAGAGATGCGAAGCATCACGGATCTCCGCCTTCCCGTCCCGGATCCACAGATAGACAGGAGACGGGGCCTTCCCTCTTATGATGATCGCATCGAAACCGGCAAACTTCATCTCTGCGGGTAGGAAACCGCCGCACTGAGAATCGCCGATCGCCCCGGTCAAGGGTGATTTGGCATTGGCCGTCATTCGGCTCTGGCCGGAAACAGGGGCACCGGTCGTCACACCCACACTGAGGGCCAAGATGTTCTCCGGTCCCAGGGGGTCGGCACCCGGCGCCATCTCTTTGAGGAGATAGTGGAGGTTTAGGCCACTGCCTCCCATGTAGGTCCGATAGAACTCCTCCGGCGGCTCCTCAACACTGAGGGTCGAGGACGAGAGGTCAACGTGCAGGATCTTTCCGTTGTATCCGTACGGCATCGCATCCTCCTCAAAAGTGGTTTCTAAAAAACCCCGCGACTGTCCGGGCGGTTAGTGGCAAATTTAGCATGTTCCCTCCCCGCTAATCAATACCTTTTTCCCTGGGCTCGAGGCCTTCGGTCGGTTCACACCGTGCCCCGGTCCCCGAGGCCCCTCTATCCAAGGCGGTGCCGCTCTTCAATCTTTTGGTGAACCTCGATTCGGCGCTTTGCCAGTTCGGCGATAAATACGTGGGGATCGAGGGCCGTTTCAGGCGGGACCACTCCCCTCTCGCTCACATCCCCCCGGGCGATCATCTGAGCACCGATGCTCAGAGGGATCCCGATATTCTTGAAATAGGCCGCCTGCCCCCCCCACTCCTCCTGGGGCGGGTGGCGATTCCAGAGCGTGACCTTCGTGTCGCGTCCCTGCCGCTTCCCGTAGACCTCGACCAGAAGGCCGTATGCCCACAGGGGGGTCTGCTTGCTCTCCGGCAGGCGTATCAACAGTTCATGCATGATCTCCAGGGGGGTCGTCTCGATCCCCTTGATCGTCACCGGCTCCTCACTGTACAGGCCGTGATCCAACATGGCCCTTGTCAGCCTCATCGCCTGGGGCGGAAAACACCCCTGGACCGAGACACGCTTGGCCCCCAGGCTCTTGGGCAGGGTGACCGTTTCAGGGTGTGGAATGTAACAGACCTCCTGCCGGCCGATGGGCCCAGGGAAGTCGACCGTCTTTATTCCCTCGAAAGGCCCCACGGACCTGAATTCTCCCTCCTCGTACACAAGCCGTTCCTCCTCGATGTGGGGATGGAACTCCCAGAGAAAGGTGACCAGCAAACCCGGAGCCGGCGCTATGCAGCGGAATGCGGCAAAGTGTATGCGGATCTCCTCCACCTCGTCCATCTGGTCCGCTCCATGTCTGGCCATGACATTGGTGATGCCCGGGGTGGCGCCGACTCCCGGCACAAAGACGATGCCCTTTTCCCTTGCCGGCCCGTCAAGATCCCACTGTTTCTCCTCGGTGGAAACGTCCAGGCCGTTGACGCCCGCCTCCACACAGGCCCTGGTAACGGCCAGGTCGTATTTGAAGGGCAGCCCGTTTAGAATCAGATCAAAGTCCCCGAACAGGCCCACAAGCCCTTTCTCGTCGCCGGCATCCACCTTCAGCGCCTTGACTCTGGGATCGCCTATCTCGGCGGCCAGTTTTTCCGCCGCATCCACATTGTAGTCACCTATCACGATTTCGTCGAATTCGGAAAACTCGGCAAGATCCCTGGTTGCATGTCGGCAGACGGCACCGCATCCGCCTAAGGATAAGACTCGCATCGCTGCTCCTCCTCTCTTCGATTCCGGTGAATCCCACTGACCCCCGCGTGAAGGGGAAAATCGCCTGTCCTCCCCTCGCCGAGGGGCCAGACCTCCAGTACCCAGATTTATAGTCTCCCGGCCGGGGATTGTCAAGCCTTGACATGCGAAATGAACTACATTATCCTCAAGAGATTACGAAATACCTAAGTACCTTACTCCAAAGTTGCGAATACTTCTCGGTTTCCATCTCAGTCCCGCAGGGTTCACATGACGCCCGACGAAGTAGGAAAACAAAGAAAGAAGGTTCTTGCCATGACCAAACCGCTCGATGCGACAGACTTGAGGATAATCGACCTGCTCCAACAAGACGGGAGAATTTCCAACATCAGGATCGCCAGGACCCTCGGGGTCTCGGAGGCGACCGTGAGAAACCGCCTCCAGAAGCTGCTGGAGGAAAAAGTAGTTCAAATCGTCGCG